>CAZCCN010000122.1:0-3956 GCA_964497085.1 uncultured Ferruginibacter sp. | reverse complement strand
CATTCTTCGGTTGCTCAAATCCACTTCCATACCGGCGCGTAAAAATTCCTCCATCAACAAGGGGATATCAAAACGATTGCTGTTGTAGCCACCCAGGTCGCAGTTTTCTAAAAATTGCTTGATTTCATTGCCCGCTTGTTTGAAAGTAGGGGCGTCTTTCACCATCTCATCTGTGATGCCATGAATATCGCTGGATGCCTTTGGAATGGGCATTTCAGGATTGATTAATTTTCTTTTCACTTGCCGGGTATTGTCCGGCATCACTTTTACGATGGCAATTTCAACGATTCTGTCAGAGGCCAGATTGACACCGGTGGTTTCCAAATCCAAAAAGGCAATGGGTCGGGTAAGAGATAGCATTTAGTAAGTATAAGGTGTTTAATGGGTTAAATGTACTGCAATTTACAGTATTCAAGGCTTTTATACTTTGCCCATTTATAAATCGGATTGATTTTTGTATAAGTCGGCATTGTGTATATTTGCAATCTATAAACCCAACAAATCATGAAAAAACTACTTGTAGCCGCCTTTCTGCTTTCCCTCATCATGAATGGATGTGCTTCCAGCAGAAGATCAGGTTGTCCAGCGCAAGATGCCTTGTTAAAAGGAAGATAATCCCATTCATTATGCATTGGATTCCTTTGACCACCGAAGCCCAGCTGAACGAGTTGATTCAACGTTCTCATCAGACACCTCAGGTCATTTTTAAGCACAGTACACGTTGCTCCATTAGTTTAATGGTCAAGAGCAGGCTTGACAGGGTAGACAACCCAACAAACATCCATTGTTACTATTTGGATTTGTTGCAATACCGACCCATCTCCAATCTCATAGCCACTCAATTTTCTGTTGAACACCAGTCTCCACAATTATTACTCATTCAAGAAGGTATTTGTACCTACCATGAAAGTCAGCAGGCTATATATTTCGAAGACATCCTTGAGAATATCAAGGGATGATTCATTTTTATTTAAAATCACAGACATAAAAAAAAGACCTCGAAATAATGAGGTCTTTTTTGTGGAGCTGCAGGGAATCGAACCCTGGTCCAAACACATTCGTCATAAGCTTTCTACATGTTTATTTATGCATTGATTGTCGGGAAAAGGCAGGGGCATAACAAACCAACCTTTTCCTTAGAAGAATAATCTTAAGTAATTGTCACTTCATTCAACTACAGCAACCTGTGTTTGTTTTGAGTCGGCGGCGGAACCTGGTAACAGATCAACCTGTTCGGCGGCCCAAATGGATGCTAATCTATCGATTAAGCAGCCATGGCATACGTAGTATTGCCATTTGAAGTTTGAATATTCAGATTTAAGTGCTAATTATCCAACGCACTACATGCTTACACTTACAAAGATCTATGCTGTCAAAACCGGTCAGCCCCGTTTTTTAGAATACAAAGTTAGTCAATTCGAGATGTATTGTTTCATAAGTTTAACATGTCAACTTCTGAAACCTATGTAACATCTTAAACCTCTGAAACCAATTTATAGTACCTTTGCAACCGCATGAAGTATATCAACGAAATCAATAAACGTAAAACCTTTGCCATCATCTCTCACCCGGATGCGGGTAAAACGACTTTAACTGAGAAATTCTTGCTTTTCGGTGGCGCCATTCAAACAGCAGGAGCGGTTAAGAGCAACAAGATCAAAAAACATGCCACCAGTGATTTCATGGAAATTGAGCGTCAACGGGGTATCAGTGTGGCTACCAGTGTCATGACGTTTGAATACCGGGATTTTTTAATCAACCTGCTGGATACACCCGGTCACAAGGACTTTGCGGAAGATACCTACCGTACTTTGACGGCCGTGGACAGTGTGGTGCTCGTGGTGGACAGTGTAAATGGTGTCGAAGAGCAAACACGTCGGTTGATGGAAGTGATTTCCATGCGCAAAACTCCGGTGATTGTGTTCATCAATAAAATGGACAGGGATGGCAAAAACAGGTTCGATTTATTGGAAGAGATTGAAAAGGAACTGAAAATACAGCTGCATCCCATGACCATTCCCATCAACAGTGGAAAAGATTTTAAGGGGGTGTATGATTTGCATGAAAAAAGTCTGGTGCTCTTTACGGCAGGCACCAAAGCCAATGATGAAGATGTCATTAAAATCAGTGACCTGAACGATGAGATTTTGAATAAAACAATAGGTGAGAAAGATTCGAACACATTGCGCGAAGATGTTGAGTTGATTGATGGCGTGTATGGTTCGTTGAATGAACAAGATTACCTGTCCGGCACCACTGCACCTGTGTTTTTTGGGAGTGCAGTCAACAATTTTGGGGTGAAGGAGATGCTGGATACCTTTATTCGGATTGCACCAACCCCCAGGCCCCGGCATACCACCAGCAGGGATGTAAAACCCGAAGAAGATAGGTTCAGTGGCTTTATTTTTAAAATACATGCCAATTTGGATCCAAAACACCGCGATCGGATTGCCTTTCTGAGGGTTTGTAGTGGTAGATTTTCTAGGAATACCTACTATAAGCATGTTCGGATGGAGAAGGAAGTTCGCTTTAGCAATCCTTACAGCTTTCTGGCTCGTCAAAAGGATGTCATTGAGGAGGCCTACCCGGGTGATGTGGTCGGATTGTTCGACACCGGCAACTTCAAAATTGGCGATACACTTACGGAAGGAGAAAAGTTTTATTTCACTGGCATTCCCAGTTTTTCACCTGAAATTTTTAAGGAAGTAGTTAATAAAGATCCTTTAAAAACCAAGCAATTAGAAAAAGGTCTCATGCAATTGACCGACGAAGGGGTTGCCCAATTGTTTACCCAATTTGGCGGTAACAAGAAGATCATTGGCTGCGTGGGTGAGTTGCAATTTGAAGTGATCCAATATCGATTGTTGCAGGAATACGGCGCTTCTGTCCAAATGAATCACCTGCCATTTTACAAAGCTTGCTGGATTACAAGCCAGGACCCCAAAAAACTGGATGATTTTACCAAGTACAAACAAGCCAATATTGCCGAAGACAAAGATGGGCATATCGTCTATTTAGCCCAAAGTGAATGGTTTTTAAACACGGAAAGAACCAACAATCCAGAGATTGAGTTTCATTTTACTTCGGAAATACATAAATAGGTTTCATAGGTTACAAAGGTTGAATGAGTTTAAAAGGTTAGTTTTTGAATCAACATTTTTAACTTATTAAACATGTTCAACTCCTTAAACCCCTGTGTAATTCTGCGGACTGATCTTCTTCAATTCAGCCTTTACTTTGGCAGACACTTTTAATTTACCGATAAACGCATGGATGGCTTTTTTATCGATTTTGTTTCCCCGGGTCAATGCTTTTAGGGCTTCGTAAGGGGCAGGGTACTTTTCCCTTCTGAGAATGGTTTGAATGGCTTCTGCCACAACGGCCCAGTTGTTGTCTAAATCTGCCTGAATCGCTGTTTCATTTAATATCAGTTTGTTCAAACCCTTCTCCATCGATTGAATGGCAATCAATGTATGGGCCATGGGTACACCAATGTTTCTCAACACAGTGCTATCCGTTAAATCTCTTTGCAACCTGGATATGGGTAGTTTGGCAGACAAATGCTCAAAAAGCGCATTGGCAAGTCCCAGATTGCCTTCTGCATTTTCAAAATCAATGGGATTTACTTTGTGCGGCATGGCACTGCTGCCGACCTCGCCTTTTTTAACTTTTTGCTTGAAATAATCCATGCTGACATAGCTCCAGATATCCCTGCAACAATCAATCAGGATGGTGTTGATTCGTTTGATGGCGTCAAAATGTGCCGAAAGGGTATCGTAGTGCTCAATTTGTGTGGTGTATTGTTGACGCTGCAAACCGAGCTTGGTCTCTAATAATTCATCAGCAAATATTTTCCAGTTGAATTTGGGATACGCTACGTGATGAGCATTGAAATTGCCAGTGGCCCCACCAAATTTTCCGGTAAATGGTATATAACTGAACAATTGAATTTGTTG
>CAZCCN010000121.1:864-4931 GCA_964497085.1 uncultured Ferruginibacter sp. | reverse complement strand
CCACCAAACTCAACCAGGTGAGCAATGGTTCGCATGAAATCATTATCGGAATGATTCTCGGCAACAAATACTCAAGCAATACCTGTCCAAAAAATCTGTGGTAAAAGCTATAAGGTTTTTGTATTGACCCCATTCAAACGTTGAATGAAATAGAGGTGCTTGTTTTCAAAATAATCAGGTATGTTCGTTTTTTTACTATGGTACACAGGTAAAAAGTGGTACGAACAAAATATGGTAGTAGATGGATGATTGAGATGAGCGGAGAATTCAGTTGGATGATTCAACAATATGTCAGTAAAGAGGTGCGTCATCTCAAATCCTTTGTAGGCCATGTCTGAGGGATATCCTTTGTACTTGGCTAGATAGGCGTCTTGCAACATTTTGCTATACTTATCCAGCTTGTTGTTGTAATAGGGGGCTGTATAATAAAATGGGAAGTCTTTGATAGATTCCTTTTTATCGGCAGAAAATACAGCAAACCCATTCCAATTCGGCATTCCAATTAGAGTCAGGTTGTACTTTTTTTTCAGGCCATTTAGTGTATTGGCCAGGTTGGTTGCGAATGCTTCATCCAAACTTCCCCCAATAATGATGTTTTTTCGGGTGCTGTCCAAGCTTTTTTTGATGCTGTTGAAATTGCTGTCTATGGTCAATGTTTTGATGGCCAGCAGGGGTTTGTTATCTGGTTTGTTCAGGGCATTGAAATACCCGGCGACCCTGTCCTCTTGCGCTCCTGTTTGTCTTACATGAATAATATTGTCTGCCCCATGATTTTGCAACAGCAAACCATAAATCGCTTCACAGTGCGACGGAAGGGTAGAATTTGCAATCATCAAATAAGGATTCGCTGTAACACCTCCATCATTTGGATAGGTAGCAGAGACAAAAGGAATTTGATGCTCCTGAGCAAAAATTGCCAACTGCAAAAACTCGTCATCCTTTACAGATCCAATGATCAGGTTGAAAACATCTAGTTGCTTCGAGTCAATTAAAGAAGCAATGGATTTGCTTTTGGATTTGGAGTCGTAAATCGTCAACTCTATTTTCTCTTTGAAGGCGAAAATGCTGTCAATGGCTATTTGAGCACCCTGCACAAAATCCAATCCGGGCAACACAAAGCGAGGAAATTTGTTGCCGTACCGGTAATTGTTTTCTGTAAACAAGCTATCCAGATAGAGTGGTGCAAACAAAGCGATTTTATAAGTCGGATGCTGATTTGAATCCCTGGGTTGTGCAAGAACAGAAACCTGCCAGCAGCCTAAGAACAGGGTTGTCAACAAGCCCTTGAAAAGCCAACGTTTAATAAGAAGCATCATTTGGGTACAAAGCTAATGGTTAATAATTATTCCCATTCAATGGTGGCAGGTGGCTTGCTGCTGATATCATATACCACTCGATTGATGCCTTTGACATGGTTGATGATTTCATTGGAAACTTGTGCCAAAAAATCGAAAGGGAGATGCGCCCAGTCGGCTGTCATGCCATCCACAGAGGTTACAGCTCTTAGGGCTATGGTGTATTCATATGTTCGCTCATCGCCCATCACACCTACGCTTTTAACAGGCAGTAAAATGGTTCCGGCTTGCCATACTTTTTCGTATAGCCCGCTTTTTTTCAATCCATCCATGTAGATGCGGTCGGCCTCCTGCAAGAGTTGGACTTTTTCTTCTGTTACCTCGCCCAATATCCGAATACCCAAACCTGGTCCGGGGAAGGGGTGGCGATTGAGCATAGCAGAAGGGATACCCAGCTCTTTTCCAATCAATCGGACTTCATCTTTGAACAATGTCCTAAGGGGTTCCAGCAATTTTAATTTCATGGTCTCGGAAGGCCCATGTACAGAAACGGATTCAATGACATCAGGATAAATGGTGCCTTGGCCCAAATATTCGATGCCTTTTAATTTGTGTGCCTCCTGATCAAAAATTTCTATAAAGGCGGCGCCAATGGCTTTTCTTTTTTCTTCAGGCAATACTTTTCCTGCCAACTTGGTGTAGAAATGTTCTCGTGCATCCACGCCCGTTATGTTCAATCCAAGTTCATGATACGTTTCGATGACTTCTTCAAATTCGTGCTTGCGCAACAATCCATTGTCGACAAAAATGCCATGAAGGTTTTTGCCAATGGCTTTGTGAATCAGGGTGGCAGCAACAGTGCTGTCCACGCCACCACTTAGGCCCATCACCACTTTCCGGTCGCCTACTTCTTGTTGGATTGCAGCGATGGTATCGGTAATAAAATGAGCGGGTGTCCAATCACCAGAGCAACCGCAAACATCTTTTAAGAAATTCGTTAATATTTTTTTCCCTTCAGTTGAATGGTATACTTCGGGATGGAATTGCAAGCCATACATTTTATGCATGGATTCTTTTTCACAACTAAAGGCCGCCACAGGAATGTTTTCTGTCTTGCCAAGAAGGGTACATCCTGCTGGCAACACTTTGATCGTGTCACTATGGCTCATCCAAACCTGTGAAGAACTGGGTATTCCTCTGACCAATTCATTTTGTCCAGTCAGCAGTAAACCGGCTCGTCCGTATTCTCGCTTGTTGCTCTTTTCAACGACTCCCCCAAACTGTTTGGCCATGAGTTGAGCACCATAACAGACACCCAAAACCGGAAGTTTTGCGGCAATTGACGAAATATCTACAAAAGGTGCCTTTTCCTCGTTTACCGAAAAGGGAGACCCGGACAAGATGATTCCTTTTAGGGCAGGCTCATACATGATTTCTTTGTGGTAGGGGACAATTTCGCAATAGACGTTGGCTTCTCGGACAGCTCGGGCAATTAATTGCGTGTATTGGGATCCAAAATCTAGGATCAGCATCTTTTCTGTCATGATGGCCACAAAGGTAAAATATAATATCGCAATTGCCTGTGTTAAATTGCGCTTATGTATGGAGATTATATATTATATAAAAGGGGGCAGATGTTTTCCTTAGAATTTAATTAATCGACTGTATGTCAAGTATTTAAACAATAATTGGTGTTGCAAAAACCTGCAATGGTATTGTTTTTAAAATTCTTTTATCAATTCCTTTGCAGTTTACCCGAGTACCCTTACCTTTGCACTCCAAATTAAAAAACGGATTTTTAAAAGTTCTTTTTATATGTCACAACGAATCAGAATTAAACTACAGTCTTACGATCACAATCTGGTAGATAAGTCTGCCGAAAAAATCGTTAAAACTGTACGCAGTACAGGCGCAGTCGTAACAGGTCCTATTCCTTTGCCTACGCACAAGAAAATTTTTACTGTATTGCGTTCTCCTCACGTAAACAAGAAGGCACGTGAGCAGTTCCAATTGTGCACGCACAAGCGTTTGTTAGACATTTACACCAGCAGCAGCCGTACGGTAGATGCTTTGAGTAAATTGGATTTACCAAGTGGTGTGGATGTTGAGATAAAGGCCTGATGAACCTCCTCGTCTGTTCGAGGAAGGCACCAGGTAAGCTCTTAAATAAGAAAAATATGAACGTCTAAGTCTCATCAACTGAAGAGACCGCTGGGCATAAAACAAATACAATGAGAAGTATTATCGGAAAGAAAGTTGGCATGACCAGCATCTTTGATACAGCAGGTAAACAAACCGCTGTAACTATTATTGAAGCAGGTCCTTGCGTAGTAACTCAAAAGAAAACCGTTGAGACTGACGGTTACAATGCTCTTCAAATTGCATTCGGCGACAAAAAAGAAAAGCACTCCACCAAAGCCGAACTAAGTCATTTCTCCAAAGCCAATACGGCTCCAAAAAGATTCGTCCAGGAAATCCGCGATAGCGAAATTGAAAAGAATGTGGGTGAAACCATCACCGTTGACATTTTTGCAGAAGGCGACAGCGTAGCTGTGGTTGGCACTACCAAGGGTAAAGGTTTTCAGGGTGTGGTAAAGCGCCATGGCTTTAGCGGGGTAGGTGAGCAGTCGCATGGTCAGCACGATCGTCAAAGAGCGCCCGGTTCTATCGGTAACTCATCTGATGCCAGCCGTGTATTTAAAGGTATGCGCATGGCCGGCCGCATGGGCGGTGATCGCGTAAAAATGAAAGGATTGAAAGTGGTGAAAATTT
>CAZCCN010000121.1:0-854 GCA_964497085.1 uncultured Ferruginibacter sp. | reverse complement strand
GAAAATTTTCCCTGAAAAGAACTACATCCTGATCAGTGGTTCAGTTCCAGGTCACAACGGATCAATTGTTTTAATTCAGAAATAAATAGTAATGCGCGAATAGCGTAAAAAAAATACGACAATGCAATTAGATATTATAAATACCAAAGGCGAAAAAACAGGAAGAACCATTCAGCTTCCTGAGGAAATATTTGGAATCGAGCCTAACGACCACGTGATTTACTTAGCGGTGAAGCAATACCAGGCTGCGCAACGTCAGGGTACGCACAAGGTGAAAACCCGTATGGAAGTAAAAGGTTCTTCTAAAAAGTTACACAAGCAAAAAGGAACCGGTGGTGCGCGTAAGGGTAACCTTCGTAACCCATTGTACAAAGGTGGTGGTACCATCTTCGGGCCCAAGCCGCACAAATACGATATCAAGTTGAACCGCAAGGTGAAAGACTTGGCTAAGATGAGTGCATTGGCCTACAAGGCTAAAGAAAATGCCATCGTCATCTTGGAAGATGTGAACATGGAAGCCCCTAAAACAAAGGCATTCTCTGGTATGTTGAAGAGCCTGAACATCGGCAAGAAAAAGGCGTTGTTCGTGATTCCTGAATACAATGACAATATGTATTTGAGTTTAAGAAACGTGCCTGGTGTGAATGGATCGCTGTTGAGTGACATGAACACTTACGACATCCTGGATGCAAACGTATTGGTAATGACAGAAAGCGCTGCAAAGCTGTTTTCAGAAACAGAAGCATAATCAACCTGTTTCAAATCAATTAAATTTAAAAATAAAAAATAAATAAAATGAAACTGTCTGACGTACTAATCAAGCCGATTTTATCTGAGAAGGCTAACCAGCAATC
>CAZCCN010000120.1:0-4992 GCA_964497085.1 uncultured Ferruginibacter sp. | reverse complement strand
AAATTGGGTGATACTTCTGTTTACCTTCAAAACAAGGATACGCTTTTCACCGAAGTGCCCAAAGGGCTGTTGGACGATGTCATGAAGAAAGTGGATCCTGTATTGTTTGAAGTGAAAAACGCCGTGAGCACATTGGATACCCTATTGGCAAATGTAAATGGATTGGTAGACGCCAACAACAAGCACAACATCAGCAGTACCATCGAACATTTGAATCAGATATCTGCTGCCATACTGGTGTCAGTGAACTCTTTAAACGACATGCTGGATGCCAAAAATGGCTCCATTGCCAAAACCTTTGACCATACAAATTCTATCACCGGAAACCTAGCGGCAAGCAACGGTAAAATCACAGACATCGTCAACAACCTGGACAAAATCAGTGGCAAATTAGCCCAAGCAGATTTGCAAAAAACCCTCAGCACCCTGGATAGCACCATTGGCGAACTAAAAACAACCATTCATAAATTAAACAGCAAAGACGGATCCATTGGTTTGCTTCTGAATGATCCTGCTCTCTATAAAAACCTGACCGCCACCGGCAACAAGGTGAACCTTTTGTTGGACGACATTCGGGTGCATCCCAAACGATACATCAATATTTCGGTGTTTGGAAAGAAACAGAAAAGCCAACCCCTGAGCACGCCCCTGCCGGACACCCTCAATGCGCCTTATACCAACCAGCAAACAACACCAAGCAATTGATGTTGTTCATAAACCCTATTCGTTTGCGTCGTTTATCCATTATATTTTCAATACTGACAACCCTATTGTTGAGCCAATCGAGCACTGCACAACAATTGGTCAATATGTCCGCTGACACCATCCGGGTAATCGAAATTATTCGCGCGGAAAGTCTTCGTCAAATCACCATCAACGATTCCACAGTACTTGAAACCCTTGCTGGTCATGCCGCGGTCAAGCAAGGACAAACCACCCTGGAAGGTGACAGCATTGTGCTGAATAAAAGACTGGGCACTGCAGAAGTGTTTGGAAATGTTCACATCAATGACGCAGATACCGTCAACACCTACGCGCAATATTTACAATATGTGGGGAACGAGCAGATCGCGTACCTGAAGAAGAAAGTCAGACACACCGATGGAAAAGCACAGTTGTTTACAGACAACCTCGAGTACAATCTGAAAACAGGGGTCGCCACCTACGCCGATGGAGGAAAAGTAATCAATGGCAAAACCGTTTTGACGAGCAAGGATGCCATTTATTATTCAGATACCAAGGATGTTTTTTTTCAAAACAACGTGCATCTGGTGGACCCAAAATACAATATGGTTGCGGACAGCCTTCGCTACAATACCGCCTTCAAAAACGCCTACTTTATCGCCCCTACCCATATTGTGAGCCCTGACGGAATCATCGATACAAAATCCGGCACCTATAATATGGAAACAGGCGAGGCCGTTTTCCTTGACAGAACAATTATCAAAGACAGTAGCCGAAATATTTCCGGTAATAAGATTGCATTGGAACAAACCACCGGTATTGTACAAATAGAAGGCAATGGAAAATTTGTAGACAGCAGCAACAATGTGATTGTACTGGGTAACCAGATTTTGATTGACAAAAAGAACAGTACTTTTCTGGCAAGTAGAAAGCCTGTGATGATATTGTATCAGAAAAATGACAGTACCTATATCGCTGCGGACACTTTGTTTTCGGGCAGAAGGATCAAAGCATCATCAAATCAATCGACCAAGGACACATTGCAAAAAACCACTGCTGTATCCCTCAATCCAAAAGCATCTGACAGTATTCGATATTTCTTGGGCTTTCACCATGTTCGCATCTTCAATGATTCACTGCAAGCGGTGAGCGACAGTTTGCACTACTCTACCGAAGATTCCACTTTCAAATTGTTTCAGCACCCATTGGCTTGGAATGCAAGCCAAGGAACTTTCTGTATTCAACAATGCGATGGTTATCAACAAAACGGCCCAAGGCTTCTACAACCAAATGGGCGGCCGGACCCTGCGAGGCTATTTTAAAGATGGGAAAATAGATTATATCCGCATCAAAGGTTCACCTGCCGAAAGCATTTATTATGCTCAAGATAAAGACAGTGCCTATGTAGGCATGGATCGAAGCAAAGGAGATGTGATTGATGTTTTTTTCAAAGATCAATCCTTGTATAAGATCAAGTTCATCAATGATGTCACCGGCACCTTGTTTCCAATGGGACAAATTCCTGCCGCACAACAGTTTTTAAAACATTTCTTGTGGGAACCTGACCGCAGACCTCGTTCCAAAATCGAATTATTTGAGTAACTTACTATGGGGCCATTGGACAGAACAGTAAATCCCCACCTATCTACCATGAAAAAAGGGTTGTTGGTTGTCTTCATGATCGCATTGCTGGGAAAGGCTTTTGGCCAGGACCCATTTGTTGGCAATTGGCAATTGAATGCCCCGCTCGATTCCTTCCGAATACTGAAAATGAATCTGCAGATTGGCGAATCTGAAAAAAGGATTTTATATCCCGCTTGCCTTACGATGGAATGCGACAGTTTCAAAGCCACTTACCATCTTTTACTGGTAAAGAAGAACATCCGACAGCTGGGCATCAGCTGGTACAAAAAGCCCGTCAGTGAAATGCCTTTCTCTCTTGGCAACTGGACGGTCTACTTGAATGGTGTGTTCGATATGAGCAAGGACCTAAGAGGTCATTCTTTGCTCACCATCAATCGAATCGTGACCAAGGATTACCTTGTATCCATGCCCAGCCAAGAATCTTTTGACAGTGCCTATTTGGATGCCGCCCTGGGCATTGCGCATTTTATGAAAGATTCAGTGATACAACTCAAACAATACAACCCTATTCCCTGGAAGGATTCTGCGGCCACTGATATCATTCGAGCGCAGTACAATGCCAATTATTTCGGCATCATTGAACCCATCAGGCTTCGAACCAAAGAGGGTGCCATTTCTTTCAATGAAAACAAAGACAACGACATCGTTTCTGTTTTCCTGAATGGCAACAACCTCATTGACCAGGTAGATTCCAAGAAAAAAAGACCCAAAGAAGAATTTCTGTTGGATACAGGATTGAACATCATTGCCTTTTTCGCTGATGATTATGGAAGCAAGGGTGTTTCTGGTGCTGCCATCAATCTTGAATTCGACAATAAAATTCGGCCGCTCGACTTTAAAACGATCAACAACCTGGCCGGTACATTTATTGTTGCCAAAATTTATTGCGACTTTCAAGAAGACCGTCCGGCCTTTCAATCATACAACCCCAATGAAACAGAATCCAATCCTGTTTGGTATAACCATACGAATGACCCTTCAGGTGGCAAGTTGTCAAGGGCTCAAAAAAACATTGGTGGCATCGTTTCCACTTCTCAGGATATCACCCTGGCCATCTGGGATGACGCCATTGAAGACGGAGACAGCATTTCCATCAACATCAATGGCAAGTGGATTACACAAGGCTTCCCGGTGCTTAAAAAACCCCAATTTGTCAAAGTAACCCTGCAACCCGGACCCAATACCATCACTTTTGTGGCGGACAATCTGGGTTCCATCATCCCCAACACCTCGGTCATTGAAATCATTGACGGAGACAAACGAAAGGCTTTCTACATTGAAACCGACCTGGGCCAGAACAATCTCATTAAGGTATTTTACGATTTCACCCCCCGCTAAGCCATTTCATGGCTATCCCATCCAATCGGGATTTCTTATTGCCTAATTTTCCTGATTTTTAGTCGTTTTACCCTATTTTTGCCGTCCAAAAAACCGCTAATTAATATTATGGAAAATTTGATTTATGCAGTTCCTGCAATGGGTTTAATCGGCCTTTTGTACACGTTGGTAAAGTTCATGTGGGTATCAAAGCAAGATGCTGGTACGCCTCGTATGAAAGAAATCAGTAATTATATCGCTGAGGGCGCCATGGCTTTTTTGAAAGCCGAATGGAAAGTACTGGCCTATTTTGTAGTGATTGTCGCGTTGTTGCTGGCTGTGATGGCCAACAGCAATCCACATTCCCACTGGAGTATTGCCATTGCTTTTGTGATTGGTGCGGTGTTGAGTGCCACAGCCGGTTATATTGGAATGAAGGCCGCTACCAAAGCAAATGTTCGCACGGCCCAAGCTGCCAGAACCAGTCTGAGCAAGGCTTTGAACGTTTCTTTTACCGGTGGAGCCGTGATGGGTGTGGGAGTTGCCGGATTAGCCGTTTTTGGACTGGGTGGCTTGTACATCGTATTGAAACACTTCTTCGCCCCTGGTGCTGCGATTGATTCAGAAGAAATGGTGAAAACCATTGAAATATTAACCGGATTCTCTTTGGGTGCTGAATCCATTGCTTTGTTTGCCCGTGTAGGTGGCGGTATCTATACCAAGGCTGCCGATGTGGGCGCAGATCTAGTGGGCAAAGTAGAAGCGGGTATTCCAGAAGATGATCCTAGAAATCCTGCTACCATTGCCGACAACGTGGGTGACAATGTAGGAGACGTTGCCGGTATGGGTGCTGATTTGTTTGGTTCTTATGTAGCGACCGTTTTGGCTACCATCGTATTGGGTCAACAAACAACCATTGTCGGAGGCACAGATACTTTGGGTGGCTTCTCTCCTATTATATTGCCCATGCTGATTGCAGGCATCGGAATCTTGTTTTCGATCGTGGGCACTTTGTTTGTAAGAATCAGCGATAACGCAGGTATCAGCACTTCCAATGTGCAAAAGGCCCTCAATATGGGGAACTGGGGCTCTATGATATTAACTGCAATTGCTGCTGCCTTCTTAGTGAATTATTTATTGCCTGAACACATGATGCTGAGAGGCGTTCCCTTTACCAAATGGGGCGTGATGGGTGCCATTGCTGTTGGCTTGGCTGTGGGTGCTTTGATGAGCATTATTACAGAATATTATACCGCCATGGGCAAACGTCCGGTGTTGAGCATCATTCGTCAATCTTCTACCGGACATGCAACCAATGTGATTGGGGGCTTGGCCATCGGAATGGAA
>CAZCCN010000119.1:4127-5034 GCA_964497085.1 uncultured Ferruginibacter sp. | reverse complement strand
AATCCCTCACTTTTTGCAGGATGATTGAGCGGGGCAATTGTTGCATACAAGCATGGTCTTTTCGATAACAGGGCTTATTTCCATACACAGAGCAAGGACGACAAGGCAAGGTCAATCCAATGGCATTCTCCAATGCTTGTCCATATCCATTGAAACCTGCAAAGGGATGGGTAGGTCCCCAAATGCTAATCACTGGTACGCCAAACAGCGAGGCCAGGTGCATATTGGCGGAATCCATACTCACCATTAGGCGCAAGTTGCTGATGAGACTCAATTCGTCTGATAAATGAAACTGGTTGGCGAGATTGAAAACATTTCGATCATTGACCCAGGTTTGCAATGTTTCTTTTTCTTGGGCACCGGCCCCGAATAAAAAAATGGTAACGGGTAATTGACTCAATTCATCGACCAGTGCTTTGGTTTGCTCCAGCGGATACATTTTGAGTGGATGCTTCGCAAAAGGAGCAATACCGATACAAATGGCCTCTTTCGCATATAAAAGAGCGGATGAAGGCATGGGCAATCCCGGCAATTTGTAATGTGGATTCAAGGATAATGTCAATCCCAATTGCTGAAAAACGGAAGCATACCGATCGGATGTATGTATCAAAGGCAAAAGTTGCTTATGGTGGATGGCCGTCAATTTACTTTTGTCTTTCCTTCCCTTATCGATGGAGGCAACGGTAGTGCCGGAGGCTAAAAAAAATATTTTCAGGATGGTCGCCCTCAATACACCATGAAGATCGGCCACCAAGTCTATTTTTCCGTTTGAACGTAGTTCTCTGAACAAACGGTACATGCCCAACCAGCCTGCATGCCGCCCTTTAAGGTGGGTGGAAAAGAATGCAAGACGGTCATGACCGGCGAAAAGCGGTGCAAAGCTGACATTTGACACCATGGTGATGCG
>CAZCCN010000119.1:3581-4117 GCA_964497085.1 uncultured Ferruginibacter sp. | reverse complement strand
GTTGTCTCACAACAGGCACCGTCATGGCGACATCTCCCATTGCGGAAAATCGAATGACCACCATATGTAACTGCCGACTCAAATTATTTGGTTGATTGTTGGTATAACACAGGATTCAACGAAGGATCGTTGTACATCTTCATTTGCTTGTACACTTTCATGTATTTGGTTCCCTCCGCAATATCCTGCAACAATTGATCGATGGCAGCAGATAAATCCTTTTGCTGCTCGAGCAATATTTTCCATTTCTGTAAACAATTGGCCCGATGCTCTTCACTGGCTTCGGCACGATCTACCTCCACTTTCATATGGTAAATTTTCAATGCCAGAATAGATAAACGGTCAATGGCCCAGGCAGGGCTTTCTGTATTGAGGGTGGCATGTGCTTTTGGAACAACTCCCTGAAATTTTTGTAAAAAGTAGCTGTCAATGTATTCAACCAAATCGGTTCGGTGTTGGTTACTCAGATCGATTCTTCTTTTCAACGCCAAACCATCTGCAGGCCAGCGCGAGCCCGCCAAAGTCAATAGCGACTG
>CAZCCN010000119.1:0-3571 GCA_964497085.1 uncultured Ferruginibacter sp. | reverse complement strand
CAGGAGCAATGTTGGGATTACGGACAATGTCTTCCAAATGCCATTGAACCGTATCGACCCAGCATTTTTCATATAAAAGGGCTTCCACAGATTGGGCGGGATGCGGCTGTGACAAAGGTGTATCAACATCATCATGGATATGGTAATCCCGGATGCATTTTTCAAAAATAAGGTTGCAAGTATCCGTGTGCATAAGAATTATTTTGATTTGTTGGCAACAGCCAAATAATACAATGGAATACCGATTAAGGTTATGATCAGTCCAGGCCAGGTGAATTGTGGTTTGTATACAATCAGCAATCCGCAAAAAGTAATTCCCATCAAGATATACAGAATCGGCAAGACGGGATATCCAAAAGCCCGATAAGGCCTTTCTGCATCTGGCCTCTGTATCCTCAGAATAAAAATTCCTGCAATGGTCAATACATAAAAGATCACCACAACAAAAGAAACCATGTCCAGCAAATCGCCATATTTACCACTCAAGCAAAGGGCACCAGCCATTGCACATTGAATCCAAAGTGCCCAAGAGGGAACCGCATTTTGATTGAGTTGACCGGCTTGCCTAAAAAACAATTGATCCTTTGCCATGGTATAATATACCCGAGCACCGGCCAAAATCAATCCGTTGTTGCAACCAAAGGTTGAAACCATGATCATGATGGCAATGATGATGGTACCGCTGCTCCCAAAAATGGCTTCAGATGCGCTCAAGGCAACCCGATTGTCTTTGGCAAATGCCAATTCGGGTAATGGAACCGTTGCTAAATACACGACATTCATCAAAACATAAATTAGCGTTACGATCAGGGTGCCTAAAAAAAGACTCAAGCCAATGTTTCGCTGGGGATTTTTGATTTCGCCCGCAATGAATGTAACATTGTTCCACGCATCACTGCTAAAAATACTGCCCACCATGGCACTGGCGATGGCTCCTAAGGCCACTCCACTGATTAGGGGCTGATAGTCAATACCGGCAGGCGATTTGGTAAGCTTTTGAATAGTCCAAGCATGTTCCCAATTGGCAGACCAGACGTCCCATTTAAACGCCAGAAATCCAGCAATAATCAATCCAAAGAGAGACAATAATTTAGTAGAAGTGAAAAAGGTTTGAATCACTTTTCCTGTTTGTATTCCACGAGTATTGATATAAGTGAGCAGAATAATTAAAACAATAGCCACCACTTGTGCGTAGTGAATATGCAACCCTCCAACAGAAAACGTATTCACGTCTTCCCAAGCCAATGCAGGAAAGAAATAACCGGCGAATTTGGCAAAGCCAACCGCTACCGCTGCAATGGTGCCCGTTTGAATCACTGAGAAGAAACTCCATCCGTACAAAAAACCAATCAAAGGATTGTAGGCTTCTTTCAAATAGACATACTGACCCCCCGCCTTGGGAAACATGGCACTGAGTTCACCATAACTCAAGGCTGCAATCAATGTCATGAATCCGGTAATCAGCCAAGCTGCCAACAACCAGCCAGCACTTCCAAGGTCTTTGAGCATGTCTGCACTGACAATAAAAATACCGGAGCCAATCATAGAGCCCGCTACAATCATGGTAGCATCCAACAGCCCCAATGAAGGTTTGAAAGAATGTTGATTTTCACTCATGGTTCAATCGAATTGAATGTCAATAATCAAAAGTCCTGTTAGTAGGTACTAACAGGACTCAATTTAAGCAAATCTTCCGTGACTATTTCTTGGATTATTTTAATTTTTCATTCATGCCTTCAATGACATCATTGGTAATATTGAGGGAGGAATCCTTATACACCATATATTCCAATCCATTGCCAGTAGTAAAAATGTAATTGAATCTTTTGTCCTGGTTGTATTCTGCCAAAAACTCCTTTAGTTTCTTTTGAATGTCATCCATGAACTTATAACTCTTTTCATTGAGCTTCTGGGTAAGGGTTTGTTTTTTGCCATCAATTTGCTGTTGCTGCTGAATGAGTATGTTCTGGAATTCTTCAGCTTGTTCCTGTGTAATGGAAGCGCCGCCCTTTTTGAGGAACTGTTCTTTCTGTTGCTGAAGATTCTTGTAGCCGTTTTCCCACTCGTTTTCAATGGTGGTTTGCTCCAGCTCCAATTGCTTTCTATTTTGTTTGATGTAGGTTATTTTTTCATTGAGGGAATCAAGGTCTACATAAGCAAACAATCCAGCCTTCCCATTTGCAGACATTCCTGCAGCCTCCACCGTGCGGATGCTTTTCTTAGCCGAACAGTTGCTTGCAGAAAAATGCAAATAATACAAAACGGCTATTGCCACCACCAGTAAAGCATTGAATAGATAGTTGAGATTCTTCATGATATATTTTCTTTTAACACCCTTGTGTACGATCTGGTCAGCAAGTTACTCAGAAAGGGGTAGAATTATAGGCTTGATTGGCTTATTTTAGGAAAGCATTAACCATCCCACAAAAAAAGAGCAGCAAAACTGCTGCTCTTTGGAGAATATTAGTGACCATTTTACTCTTCTTCGTCAAAACTCATGGCTTCTTTGGTAGTCATCAGCAATTCGTATTCTTCTTTACTTCCAACGATCATGTTTTCGAATTCGCGCAATCCGGTACCAGCAGGAATGTGATGGCCTGTAATCACATTTTCTTTCAAGCCAAGCATTTCATCTGTTTTACCTTGGATAGCGGCAGAACTCAACACTTTAGTCGTTTCCTGGAACGAAGCAGCCGAAATCCAGCTATGCGTTCCAAGAGAAGCTTTGGTGATACCCAATAACAAAGGAGAAGAGGTTGCAGGGTGTGCATCTCGATATTCCACGAGCTTCTTGTCTGCTCTTCTTAGAACAGAATTTTCTTCTCTGATATCACGAAGGGTAGTGATTTGACCGGATTTAAGAAGGGTGCTTTCGCCCGCATCGGTAACGACTTTCTTATCGAAAATATAGTCATTTTCAATGTTAAAGTCCAGTCTGTCTTCTGTATCTCCTTCTAAGAATTTCGTATCTCCAGCATCTTCGATGGTAACCTTGCGCATCATCTGACGCACAATCACCTCAATGTGTTTGTCGTTGATTTTTACACCTTGCAAACGATATACTTCTTGGATTTCATTCACCACATATTCCTGTACTGCAAATGGACCTTTAATAGCGAGGATGTCTGCTGGAGCAATTTGTCCATCACTCAAGGCAGCACCTGCTTTTACAAAGTCTCCGTCTTGTACAAGGATTTGACGACTCAACGGAACCAAGTATTTGCGTATCACTCCATCTTTCGCTTGCACACTGATTTCTCTGTTACCACGTTTGATGGCTCCAAAAGCAACGACTCCGTCAATTTCACAAACCACGGCTGGATTGCTTGGATTTCTTGCCTCAAACAACTCAGTTACACGAGGAAGACCTCCGGTGATATCCTTCAGTTTGCTAAGGATTCTTGGAATTTTCACAAGCACCTGTCCACTCTTCACTTCGTCTCCTTCTTCAACGGCGATGTGAGATCCAACTGGTAAGTTATAAGATTTCTTGTCTTTGCCTTCCACGATAATGGCCGGCAATTTGGTTTTGTCCTTAGTTTCGATCACCACTTTTTCTCTGTGACCGGTT
>CAZCCN010000118.1:0-5173 GCA_964497085.1 uncultured Ferruginibacter sp. | reverse complement strand
CATCCGACCCACGTATATGGATCAGCATTCGGGCAGCGACCCCGACTTGAACAGGTTATATGAATTGATTTGGAAAAGAACCATTGCTTCTCAAATGAGCGATGCCAGTTTTGAAAGAACCACTGCTAAAATCAGCATCAGTACCAACCAAGAAGAACTGACTGCCAGCGGGGAAGTGCTGAAATTTGATGGATTCCTGAAAGTATACTTAGAAAGCACCGATGATGAAGAAGGCGAAGGGGAAGATGAAACCAGGCTCCCTAATCTGACAATAGGCCAGTCCCTGCAATTCAACCAAATGACCGCGACTGAAAAATTCAGCAAACATGCTGCCAGATATACTGAAGCTTCCTTGGTGAAAAAGCTAGAGGAACTCGGGATTGGACGACCCAGCACCTACGCGCCGACGATTTCTACCATTATCAAAAGAACCTATGTAGAAAAAAAAGACAAGGATCCTGTCAGAAGAAATTACCAGGTACTGCTGTTACAAAAGGATCAAATTAAAAAAGTAACGGAACAAGAAAATACCGGGGCAGAAAAATCGAAATTATTCCCGACCGACTTAGGTTTGGTCGTAACAGATTTTCTGAATCAACATTTTAAAAAGGTGATGGATTATTCCTTCACGGCCAACATTGAAAAAGAGTTTGATGAGATTGCCGATGGCAAGATGGTGTGGAATAAAATGGTAGAGGATTTTTATACTCCGTTCCACCAGGGTGTTTCCCATACCCTAGAAACGGCTGAACGTGCAGTGGGTGAACGTACCTTAGGTGTCACCGAAGATGGAAAACCCCTCATTGCCCGCATGGGCCGATACGGCCCAATGGTTCAAATTGGTTCTCAAAACGACGAGGAAAAACCAAGGTTTGCCAAACTCAAAGCGAGCCAAAGCATTGAAACCATTCAATTCAATGAAGCATTGGATTTGTTCAAACTGCCTATGACATTGGGAGAACATCAAGGACTGGAAGTAACAGTGAACGCCGGTCGATTTGGCCCGTATGTAAAATGGGGCGAACAATTCATTTCAGTACCCAAAGGGGAAGAACCAACCGAAATTGATTTAGCCAGAGCCATCGAAATCATTACTGCTAAGCAGATTGAAGATGCCCCCATCGGCTATTACAATGAAAAGCCCATCACCAAAGGGAAAGGCCGGTTTGGACCCTTTATCAAATGGAACGATTTGTTCATCAATATTCCAAGAGCATACGATTTTGATGCATTGACGCAAGACGATTGCAATGCACTTATCGAGAAGAAAATTGAAAAAGAAGCCAACCGATTTATACAACAATGGCCAGAAGAAAAAATCGCCATTGAAAATGGCAGGTGGGGGCCGTTTATCCGATTTGGCAAAAAGATGCTCAAATTGATTGGGAAAGGAGCGAACGGCAAATACACCGCTGAAGAATTGTCAGCGATGGATCTGGAGCAAATCAAAAAAATGATTGTAGAGCAAGAGCCCAATGCTTTTGGCAAAAAGAAAGCGCCTGCAAAGAAAGCTGCAACCAAAAAAACAGCCGTCAAGAAAACCGCCAAAAAAAAGTAAAACAATCTCCCATATAAAGTTTGTCACGGCTGTGGAAAATTATACACGTGTATAGTAGTGTAAGTTGCCGATATTGAATTAGGGTTCCACTATCACCCTAATTCATTTTGAAAGAAGACAAACAAATAAAAGCCCTGCTCGATTTACTAGACGATCCTGATGAAGTGGTCTATGCCAGCGTGAGTGATAAAATCATCTCCATGGGCAAAGATATCATTCCCAACCTGGAGCACTTATGGGAAAGCATTCAAAACGAGGAAACACAAGAACGCATTGAACAATTGATTCATCGTTTGCATTTCCGTGATTTAACCAACGAATTTTCTCAGTGGTCAGCCCAAGCAACAGATTTGTTAACGGGCGCCCTGATTGTTGCCCGGTATCATTACCCCGAAATGCAGTCTGGCACTGTATTGCAAGAGGTTGAAAAAATAAGGAGAAACATCTGGCTGGAGTTGAACAATTACCTGACCCCGCTCGAAAAAATCAATGTACTGAACAGCATCTTGTTTAATTACTATAAGCTAAGCGGTGTAGAAGTGGGCTACGACAACCCTGATCATTTTTTAATCAATAAAACACTGGAATCGAAAAAGGGAAATGCCATCAGCAATGGCATCCTGTATCAATCACTGTGCCGAATGCTTGATATTCCAGTCAGGGCCATCAACATACCAAGACAATTCATATTAGGCTATTTCGATGAGCAGTACGATCGGATGAATCCGTCGGGTCATCCTTCTGAAAAAATTAAATTTTTCATTGATCCTTTTTCCGGGCAAGTGTACTCCCACAAAGACATTGAAAACTATTTGAAAAGATTGGGTGGAAGCCCATCGCCTGCTCATTTCAGGCCCATGCACAACAAACGAATTGTTCAACTGCTCATCAAAGAACTGAGCAAATGCTTCGACAACGAAAACAACCAATACAAAATGGAAGAACTTTTGTCATTGGCCAATTTACTCGACTTATGATTTACCACGTCACCAGCCAAACGCAATGGCAAAAAGCACTTGAAGCCGGTGCCTTTGATACGGAATCTTTGTATACGGAAGGATTTATTCATGCCAGTCAAGCCAACCAAGTAGCCGGTGTACTGGAAAGATACTACCAAGGTGTGTCCAATCTAGTCAAACTGCACATTGATGAAACAAAGTTGACCGCTCCCCTGAAATGGGAGCATTCCCCTTCTGTGAATGAATCATTCCCTCATATTTACGGAAAAATCAACCTGGAAGCCATCTTGCACATAGAATCCCTATAGACCACCCATCAGTTCTTCTCCTTATCCTTTACCACCACCAAGTCTTTCAGCGCAACGGTGATGGGCACAATACCAACTTGTAAAACGGCTTTTTTGCCCCGGATTTCCTTTACAATACCAACCTGCCTGTTTTGTTTCATTTTCACCTTCTGCCCTACCTGCACCTCTCCACCGATTTCTTCAAACCGGTCGTTAATCTTTTTCTGTTGTTTCTCTGAACGCGCTTTTTCTTTTTGCCCGAACAGCAAGGCATCCATGATTTTAATGACAGATTGTTTGTTGTCGGTCTTTTTCCATTCCGTCAGCATAGCCTTCAATTTTCGCTCCATATCCTTCAAATACACCAGTTTCTCAGATGATATTTTGTTTTGCAAAGCCAGCTTCTCCATTTCCTGCCGATGCTGCTCCCGCCGGATCACTTCCTGCATATCTTTTTTCAAGCGATCGTTTTCTTGGATTTGTTTGTGAAGCAGTGCCTTCTCCTTGTTGATTTGCTGCAGATCCTGTTCGGTGGTATTTAACAACTTGTCGAGCCTGAATTGATTTTCATCCACCAATTTCCTGGCTCGATCAATCAGCTTTTTGTCGAGTCCGATTCTTTCTGCGATGGAAAAAGTATAGGAGCTTCCTGGGCTACCAATTTGCAGCCGGTACAAGGGCTTTAAATGCTTTTCATCAAATTGCATGGCACCATTGATCACTCCTTTTACTTTATTGGCCATTACTTTCAAATTCAAATAATGGGTGGTCACAATGCCGAACGCATGTTTAATGGCCAATTCTTCTAAAATAACTTCTGCAAAAGCACCCCCCAGATTGGGATCACTGCCACTACCCAGCTCATCAATAAAAAACAGGGTCTTCCCATTCGCGTTTTCCAAAAAATGCTTCATGTGGGTAAGGTGAGAAGAATAAGTACTCAATTCAAACTCCACACTCTGGGCATCACCAATGTGGATCATGAGCTGTTTGAATATGCCCAGCTCGCTTTCGGGGCTTACCGGAATGAGCAACCCACTTTGCATCATCAATTGCAAGAGACCCACCGTTTTGAGGGTAACGGTTTTTCCACCGGCATTGGGCCCACTGATGACCAGGATGCGATGGTTGGCATCCAGGGTAAGCTGAATGGGTATGGTAGGCTTGTGGAGGGCCTGGTTGTACAACAACAGCAACGGATGATACGCATTGACCAATTTGAGGTGTGCTTTGTCTACCACCACGGGATAGTGGCCCCCGATATCGATTGCCAGTCTGGCTTTGGCCCTGATGAAATCAAATTCACCCGCCATTTGATAATATCCCTGTAACAGCGATGAAAAAACACTCAATTGCTCTGTTAGTTTTTTCAATATCCTGAATACCTCTTTGGTCTCCTCGTTTTCGAGTGAAAAAACCTGGTTGTTGAGTTCGGTCGTTTCCTCGGGTTCGATAAAACTGGTTCGACGACTGTCACTTTCTGCATGCAATACACCTTTAATCATTCGCTTCTGTTCAGCAAACACCGCCAATACCCTTCTCCCGTTCATAAAACTCTCCTCAATGTCGGCTAAATAGCCTTGTTTATTCAATTTGGCGGCCACCCGGTCAAACACCTTTCGCAATTCATTGCGCTTTTTGTACAAGCTCATCCTGATTTGATACAATGCATCGCTGGCATTGTCTTTGACCATACCCGCATCATCCAGGACCTCGTCAATCATTTGCCGAATGGCCTTTTCGTAATAGAGCTCTTGCAGCACCCTGGTGAGGGAGGGATAGGCCAACCGCCTCTCTTCATCAAACCATCGGAAAACTTGCTGGGTATTGTCCAATAATTTGCGCAGCAATAAAAACTGTTCGGTGCTCAGGGTGGCTCCGGGTATAGAAAGCAATTTGAGCTCCCTGGACAATCCAACCGAAAAATCGTTGGGAAAATACAGACCGGACAAAGTCATCGATTTGAACTCGTCGGTCTGGCGAAGTTCCGATTCAATGAATTCCTTTTTGGTGTGGATACGCAGCGAGGCGGCTTTGTTTTTAGCCAGCTCATTTCGGCAATGACCCATGAGCAATTCCTTGATTTTATCAAATTCAAGCTGCAATAAAGTAGATGCCGGAAAAACGTTCATGTGCCACCATAAGTTTGAGTGGCAAAGTTATTGTATAAATACTGCTTAGAAGTCATTGCATTAAAAATGGATTATAAAAAAAAGCCACCTGAAACAGGTGGCTTGCCATTGATTAACGCATTACTATTCGGCAGGCGGCGGGGTTGGCGCGCTGTCTTCTTTCTTGTCCACGTGCAGTTTACCAAGCTCTGAACCCTTCTTCTTTTGCTGTACTTTGGGGGCAAACATGACATGCAT
>CAZCCN010000117.1:0-5213 GCA_964497085.1 uncultured Ferruginibacter sp. | reverse complement strand
TACTCTTGACCTGCCACCGTCAGCACCAATGAAAATATCTCCGTATTCTTTTTCGCCGTTTTCAAACACAGCCGCAACGGCTTTGCCATTTTCATATTCAAAGTGAGAGAAGGCTCTGTTGAAGCGCATCACAGAGAGACCAATCACATTCATTAAAGAGACAACCAGGTCTACCCGCTTCATGCATTGCCAGGGATCCATCTTTACAAATTTGACTTCTGTTTCATCCGGTCTTTTTAAGACAAAAGTATCAATCAGGTCTCCAGGAACGGCCAGTGATTGGTCATTCAGGATTTTGGTCAGAATGGCCAATCCATCTCCATGCAGCATGAATGCATTGCCCATGGTGGGGGTAGATGCACATCTTTCATTGATGACAACTTCGTGTCCTTTCCGCTTCATGATAATGCCAAAGGCGACACCGGCAATACCACCTCCCAATACTACAATTTTCATCGGCTGGAAATGGTTTGTTGAATACGATCAAATGCTTCTGTAAGAATGGACTCAGAAGTAGCGAAACTGAATCGAATGAATCCTTCCGCCCCCTGACCAAACCATTCTTTCAATCCGGGCACAATGGCTACTTTTGCTTTTTCCAGCAATAACGCATGTATTTCTTTACTGGACATGCCCGTTTGTTCAATGTTGGCAAATGCTACATAGCACCCTTCCGGTGCGATACAGGAAAACCCATTAAGTTGTTGAATGGAGGATACACACAGGTCTCTCATTTTTTGCAGGTGAGTCAGAAATGCCTGAAGCCAATCGTCAGCACGAGTCAGCGCAGCATGGGCGGCCACTTGCCCTACCACATTGGCACCATGTATGGTGGACTGGTGCAAAGAAGCTGCAAACAATTGCTGAAAGAATGTTTTGTTGCGGGTAGCCACTACGCCGATTCGCATGCCTGCCAAACCATACGATTTGCTGAAACCAGACACCACAATGGTTTGATCACTAATGGTTGGATGCAAGGAAGCAAAGCTGGTATAGGTATGAGGTGCAAACACAATGTCGCTCCAGATTTCATCGGACAATACAATCAATTGGTGCTTTTGAACAATGTTGGCCAGTTGCTCCAATTCCTTTTTGGTAAATACTTTTCCGGTAGGGTTCAACGGATTGCACAAACAAATCATTTTGGTATTGGCGGTGATCAACGTTTCCATCTGTGCAAAATCCACTGTGTCGGTACCAGGCGGAATGGCAAAGGAGACAGCAGTGGCCCCTACTGTTTCAATCGAATAGCGGAACAAAAAGTCTACAGGGTCAAATATGATGGCTTCATCTCCGGGGCGTAAAAAGGTTTTACAGGTCAGATAAATACCAAACGCTGCACTGTCTACTGGCAAAATCTGTCCGGGGTCGATTGAATGGTTTCTTTTACTGACAAAAAAATTGGCTATGCTTTCCCTGAAAAAAGGGAGACCCTCTGCAGGGCCGTAATTGAAATATCGTTTGGAAACATATTGTTGCACCGCTTCATGAATAGCAGGCGCACAAGGAAAATCAAGGTCAGCAGCAGTCAACGGAATCACACCTTGCGGCAGGGAAGCCCAACGCAAGTTGTAGGCTCTTTGCAAAAGGGTTTGTTGGTCGATATCGGATGATTGGAACAAATGAATCGGTTTGGATTACATAGTTATCAAATTAATCTAAATTACTGACATTGAAGGAATTCAATTATACCTAAATAAGTAGTTATACGTAGCAATCAATCATGCAAACCCCTAGCATATGAATCGGCTTATCAAGGCTTGAGGATATCGACGTATCTTTGCAGTTCAATCGATTGTCATGGATGTACAAATTCATCCTTCCTGGAAAAAAGTACTGAAAAACGAATTCACCAAAACCTATTTTCAGCAAATCGCTACGTTTTTAAAGACGGAAAAAGCACAAGGAAAAGTGATCTATCCGCCCGGACCGCTTATTTTCAATGCTTTCAATACCACACCATTTGACGAAGTTTCAGTCGTCATCATCGGCCAAGACCCCTACCACGGGGCAGGTCAGGCGCATGGCTTGAGTTTTTCGGTGCCGACAGGCATCAAACCCCCGCCGTCTTTGGTCAATATTTTCAAGGAACTGGAAAAGGATATGGGCATCAAAATGCCTTTACAATATGGTAACCTGACCAAATGGGCCGAACAGGGCGTCTTGTTGTTGAATGCCGCACTGACTGTAAGGGCCGGTGAGCCATTCAGCCATGCCAAGTATGGATGGGCCGATTTTACCGATGCCGCCATCCAGGCCATTTCTGACCACAAAGAAGGGGTAGTCTTTTTATTGTGGGGAAAATTCGCACAGGAAAAACAAGCACTGATAGACGAAACCAAACATACTGTCTTCAAAGCAGCGCACCCCTCTCCTTTCTCCGCAGAGAAAGGCTTTTTCGGCTGCAAACATTTTTCCAAAACCAATGAAAAATTGATGCAAATGGGAAAAGACCCCATTGATTGGAAACTAATTTCTTAATACTCACGTAAACGCGTACATGAATATTTTTAAATCTATTTTTGCCAGAATTTGGGCCCTGTGGGGACTCCTTACTTTTGTAGCCACATTTGCCATTATTTTCTTGCCTTCCATGGCCAGTTATTTGTTTGCCAACCCCGCCAAAGGACAGCGTTATTTTATTTGGATATCGAAAATTTGGATGCGCAGCTGGTTACGCATGATTGGCTGCTCGCTGAAGATCAAAGGCCTGGAGCATTTCGCCAACAACAAAAATTTTATTGTGGTATTCAATCACAATTCCATGCTGGATATTCCCCTCTCTTGTCCGTTTGTTCCGGGTGCCAATAAAACCATTGGCAAATCTTCTTTGAGCACCATTCCAATCTTCGGGCAATTTTACAAAAGGGGCGCTGTGTTGGTCAATCGCTCGGATGAAAAAAGCAGAAGAAAGAGTTATGAAATGATGAAAGAGGTTTTGGAGCAAGGCATGCATATGTGCGTCTATCCAGAGGGCACGCGGAACCGAACCGAGGCTTTGTTAAAACCGTTTTATGATGGCGCATTCAAACTATCGGTAGACACGGGCAAAGAGATCATTCCTTGCATCATCAGCGGAACCAAAAAAGCTTCGCCCATGGACCGTACTTTCTATTTATGGCCCACTAAACTTCGCATGCATTTTTTATCTCCCATCCCTCCCGAACAATACAGCGTGAAGGAGCTGAACCATAAAGTGCATGAAGAAATGCTGAAGGCAATTGACCGAGTCGGTCTTTGATTTACAGATCGTAGAAATACCTTGTTCGGTTCACCTTGATGTCTTTCAACATACCCGACTTCGGACTGATGTTGATGGTGAAATATTTGTACTTCCCTACCGGAGACAAAACAATAGACATTTGCCAGCAATGCAAATCCCTGGAAAGATTCATCGAAAGCATTCCAATTTCCTTGAGAGAAATGTTATAAGAACCGTTCAGGCCCAGCTTCCATTTGGGGGTCATGTTGATGGAGCCATTGAAATTAACATCCTGGTTGAATTGGGTATTGAAACGGCCGGTAACGGGATTAAAGGTTGTTTTACTGAATCGAAGAGAATAAGACAGGTTGAGATCCCAGGGAATGGAAAAATCAACATAATCACCGGGGTTGTTTTGAAGATCTGTCATCGTTGCATCGGGTGTCATGCCCGCCGAATTGTTCACCCCATTCAAATTGGTCAACCGATTTAAACGAGAATTATTGGCACTTGATTTACTCTTGTCTCCTCCGGAAAAACGACTTTGCAAAGAAATGCCACCGCTCCTCAAATTGCCTAATGATATGGGTTTTTTTGTCCAAATCAACTGATCGATTCTTCTGCCTGTGCTATTGGTCAAATATGGATCAAACTGCGCGTTGGCCGTAATGTTGATTTTATCAAACAAATTGCTCCGAGCCGAAACGGAAAACGTACTCAACTTAAAAGAGTCAGCCAGAAAATTATATGATCCATTGATGCTGAGTCCATCAATTAAGGATACTTTTTTTAAGCCCCCTTCGCTGGTATCCTTTTTATTGCGCACCTTCATTTGCAATACATTGTCGATTCCAAAATTCAACCCGCCAAACCGGCCTTCTGAAAAAGAGCCAAAAATGCTGCGTTGAAAATAGGTGTACCTGGCAGTATTCCCCAGGGAATCGATTTGGGTGGTGTAGAAATTTCGGGCATTCATATTGGGCTTGTAATTGGCAGAGATAGATGGCCTGATTTCGTGCCGAATCGCCTGCACTTTGCTCTTTTTGTTAAATCCGAACGAACCGAAAATTCGGGTGCTCAACCCGATTCCGAAATTCATGTCTCTTGCAGAATAAAACCCTTGTTGAATGGTGGTGTCCAATTTCTTATTGACAGGATCCCAGGACCTGGTGAATTTTTCTTGGTACCATTTTTCCTGATAACTAACGGAGGGGGATACCTGAACCGGACCCAATGAAGGAAGCGACAAGGAGATGGGTACGTTGTGATTGGCACCCCACTGGAAATTGTCTTTCAGCTGATAGGTGATATTAGAAGCCGTATCGTAGAAAGAGGTTGCACTCCTGGCGGTGGTATTGAAGGCAATCCCCAGGTTTTCATACCACTTGCGGGTACCAACACCTTCCTTGCTGCGAAATGGATACAGCGTGTTGACATTGAAAGCGATGTCGGGCAGGTTGAGGTTGATGAGTTTTTGTGTGGTGTTTTGATTGTGGTTGGCACTCACCGATAGGTTGTACGGCTTATCCTTCCAAACTTTTGCATAGGTGATGGAAGAGCTCATCTGATTGGTAAAATTGCGCATAGGGCTATTGGGTACCAATGAATTGAACTTACTGCTTCCTGCATTGACATTGGCACTGAACGTAACCCCTGGCCTTGCTTTTGAATCAGCACTGTGAGACCATCGAATGTTGAAGGTGTTAGAGACTGAAAAATCAGGGTCCCCTTTAAATCCCTTCTTGAACTTTTGCATATCGAGGGAGAAATTACCCTGGTAGCGATAACGCTTTAAATACCGGGGCGACAGATTCAACGTCCAGCCACCATAAGAATAAATGGTACCGCGGGTGACGACATCCCAATTCTCACTCAGCACTTTGTAATAGCCCAGGCCCTCCAGCGCCAAACCAAGTTGATCGTTTGCGGTAAAACTAGGGGCAATCAAGCCGGAATGTCTTCCCTGGTTTAACGGATAGATGCCAAAAGGCAGAACGATGGGCAACGGCAC
>CAZCCN010000116.1:0-5238 GCA_964497085.1 uncultured Ferruginibacter sp. | reverse complement strand
TATTTAAATTAGTTCCGTTGATTTCAACGCTGCCGTTGATAACAACAAGAAACACACCATTACCCTTAAATCCGTTTGTGTATTCAAGAGATTTTCCTGTTGATAAATTTGATAATGCAAAGCGTGCATCTTGATTAATCCATAAAGCATTGTCTTCTTCTCTGGGTTAAGCCACTATTTGCCATTGATTCAGTCGATCTTTGGTATCAAAATGCCGCTGGTCATATCTTGGCGCAATGTTTTTTTGTTTAGGAAAAATCCACACTTGAAACAACGTGACAGGTTCGGTAGCAGAGGCGTTGGATTCGGAATGTACAATGCCCGATCCGGCGCTCATAATTTGAATGTCTCCCGCCTGAATAATGCCTGTTCCGCCTGTATTGTCTTTGTGTTGCAAAGCACCGGTTAACGGGATGGTTACAATTTCCATGTTGTCATGTGGATGGGCCGGAAATCCGCCACCACCTGCAACGAAATCATCGTTCAATACTCGCAGCAAACCAAAATGAATCTTTTTAGGATCATGGTATTGGGCGAAACTGAAATAATAATTGGGTTTCAACCAGCCATAATCGGCACTGCCCCTCTCATGGGCTCTGTGTATCTGGATGTTCATGCGTGCAGGTTAATTCAAATGACTGAAATCGTCGGGGGTCAAAGGATGATAGGCTTCCTCTTCTCTATGTTCATTGTATTCGATAATAAAATTATTTTTTCCTTCGCCAATCATGATTTGCAGGTATTTCTGCTGAACCAGTTCCAGCATGTTCAGGAATAGGAAGATAGCATGGATGCGGTTTTCGCATACTTCGAAAATCTTTTCGAAGGAAAGCGTCTTTTCTCTTTTGGAAATGTCCAGCATGTAGTCTCGACATTCTTCCATCGTGTAGTTGTATTGAACAACCGTATGAACAGGCTTGTTGTTTCTTTCCTGAATCTTTTGAATTACTTTTTCAAAAGCCTTCATCAGCTTGAACAAGGTAACGGTTTGAATTTCTGTGCCTTCGCCCGCTTCTTCCCCTATCTGCGCCAATTCCTTTTGCACATTCCCTCTCTTGATCATGAGCATTCGGGTGGCTTCCAATTCGGCAAGCTTCAGAGAAGCCTCTTTGAATTTTTTGTATTCAAGAATTTTATCCACCAGTTCCATCCTAGGATCAATTTCATTGCCATCGGCATCCAGTTCTTTCCTGGGCAACAACATTTTCGCCTTGATGCGCATCAAGGTGCTGATGAACAAAATGAATTCACTGCTCAGTTCGATATTGAGTTTTTCGGATTGATGGATGTGCTCCAGAAAATCATTCGTAATTCTCGTGATGGGAATATTGTAAATATCCAACTCGTCTCTTTCAATGAAAAACAACAACAGGTCAAAGGGTCCTTCGAACTGATCCAGTTTGATTTGATATGATGGATTGGTGCTCAATGTACATTTGTTTATACTGACAAGAAAGCCCCAAAGTTACTGACTTTGGGGCGCTTGAAAAGTAAAATTATCCACCTTTATTTTTTATTGAAATTATAGGCAAATCCGATCCCAATCAACTGCAGCCATTGGGGGGCAGGCCCTTTTTCCGGCACCACATTTTTGGTGTCGTTGTCGTAGATCATATCGACGTTCAAACTGCAATTGATGTATTTGGTGATTTTGGCTGTAATGACGTTGGTCCAAAACACATCGATGTTCTGAGGTTCTTTCTTGTGGTTTGAAAAGAGGTCCAGTTTGGTTTTGTAGGTGAGGTTGGCGCCAATTTTTTTATTGTAATTGGCAGATAAAAATGCACCCAATTCGTTTTTGACCGTCTTTCCGGGCAAAACGCCGTAGAAACCGCCGATAGACTTGTCATTCACCACCACCCATCTGCCGGTTACTGGAGAAAGGAACAGCGAAAAATTACTGGTTGGTTTGTAATCAAGCCCCAGGGAAAGAACAAAATAAGCGGGACACAAGCCCTTTGAATTGAGGGTGGCGCTGTCGGATCCTGCAGCTGTTTTGGAGTAAAAATATCCATTCGCAAATTGAGAGCGGAGATTGAAAAGTGTCGCTAGGTTGATTTTTTTATTCAAAGAGTAACCATATTTGGACGTCAGGTCAATTCGGTCGCTCGATTTTCTCCTGCCCAAACTGGTCGTTTGCACAATGCCATAAGCCAGGTCGAGGGCATTGTCCCAGGAGTGCCGGTCTTTTTTATAAAAAGCGAATAGGTTTAAGTATGCATTGAGTGAAAAAGAGAATTTGTCTCCCCCTGCAGACCAGTTGTTTTGCGATCCCTGATTGACGGTAAAATTAAATTGCCCCCCTTTTTTCCAAATTACCTGTACGGTGTCCTTGGGGTCTTTTTCAATTTTTTTCTCTGCTTCTATTTTCAACTCCTTTACAACGGCATCCTGTGCCATTGATTGATTAAGCAGAAACAAGGCCATCAGCCATAAAAAGTTTTTCTTCATTTTATTTTTTTAAAAGGTCACGGATTTCAGATAACAACACATCTGTATTGGAGGGCTTGGCAGGTTCTTCTTTTTCTTTTTTTATCACGGCATTCATGCCTTTTATCACGGCAAAAAGGACCAATGAAATGGTAAAAAATTTGATCACGGCCGCTAAAAAACTACCGTATTTTACAGCATCCCAATGCAACTTGGCAATTTCGTCCACCCCGGCAGTGTGCAAAGCGGGTGTAAGGAGCAAGGGCGTAATAATATCATCTACTAATGAGGAGACAATCGATCCGAATGCTGATCCAATGACAACGGCAACGGCCAGGTCGATGATGTTGCCCCTCATGATAAAGGTTTTAAACTCTTTTAGAAATCCCATGGTGGATGTTTTAGTGGTTAAAAAAATAAAATTATTATTTAATATTAAAACCCCCAATTTTACGCCTTCAAAATCTGGCTGCCGTTGGATCACAAATGGATAAACTGGGTAATTTTCCTTGCACTCGCCTTTATTTGGGGAAGCAGTTTTATATTGATGAAAGCAGGCTTGGAGCAACTCTCTGCGTATCAAGTGGCTTCTGTTCGAATCCTTGCTTCAGGCCTGGTGCTGCTGCCCATTGCCCTGCGGCATACCCACACATTGCAGAAGGAACGACTTTTTTATATTTTCATGTCAGGCGTACTGGGCAGTTTGCTGCCAGCCTATCTTTTTTGCCTGGCTGAAGAGGGCATTGACAGCTCTTTGGCGGGTGCGCTCAATTCTTTGACACCCTTTTTTGTCATTATTACGGGGGCGTTGTTTTTCAGGATCCATACTTCCCTGCAGAAAATCATGGGAATTGTCGTTGCTTTTTTGGGAAGTGTCTTATTGTTTTTGAGCAAACCTGAATTGTCTCAACAGCACCAGCTGCTATCTGTTTCGTATGTGATGATTGCCACCTTCTGTTATGGATTGAATGTTCAAATGGTCAATCGCCACCTCCACCACATTCCCTCTTTGCAAATTGCGTCTTGGGCATTGGTGCTGAATGCGATTCCCGCAGGCATCGTTTTATTGAATACGGGCTACTTTTCGGAGAACCTAACTGACAGGGGTTTTTGGATTTCCTCTGCCTATGCTTGTGTACTGGGGGTTTTTGGCACCGCCGTGGCCTCCATTATTTTCTACATGCTCATCAAAAGGGCGGGGGCTGTTTTTGCCTCCTTGGTAACCTATGGTATCCCGTTTGTGGCCATTTTTTGGGGCCTTTTGGATGGAGAAAAGGTAGGTTGGCTTCAGGTTGTAGGACTGAGCATTATCTTGGCCGGGGTATACGTTGCCAACCAAAATTCCACCCCCACCAAGCCGTAAAACGGGTCGATTGAACCAGGTGCCCCCATCTTTCAAAAGGAGTAAAAAAACTTGTCTTCAATTTTTAATTACAAGCCCCAATCCTTACCTTTGCGGCCGAAATACTTACATAATTTATTTAAATACATTTTATGGCCAATACAGGTAAAGTAAAGTCAATCATCGGAGCGGTTGTAGACGTTCAATTTGACAGCGACGCGAAGCTTCCCGAAATCTTAAACGCTTTAGAATTGAAGCGTGAAAATGGTGACACCTTGGTGCTCGAAGTGCAACAGCATTTGGGAGAAGACAGCGTGCGTACCATTGCCATGGACGGGACAGAAGGATTGGTTCGTGGAACCGTAGTGGTAGATACCGGCAGGCCTATTACCATGCCCATTGGCGAAGGCATCAAAGGTCGATTGTTCAATGTGACCGGTGACGCCATCGATGGTTTGCCTCAAGTATCCAAAGCGGGTGGTCGTGCCATTCATGCCAAGCCACCATTGTTCGAAGATTTGAGTACCGCCTCTGAAGTGTTGTACACAGGGATCAAAGTAATTGACTTGATTGAGCCGTATGCAAAAGGAGGTAAAATCGGTTTGTTTGGAGGTGCAGGGGTAGGTAAAACAGTATTGATTCAAGAATTGATCAACAATATCGCGAAAGCATACAGTGGATTGTCTGTATTTGCCGGTGTGGGTGAAAGAACCCGTGAAGGAAATGATTTGATGAGAGAGATGATTGAAGCGGGTATCATGAATTATGGCGACAAATTCAAACATAGTATGGAAGAAGGTGGTTGGGATTTGAGCGCGGTAGATGTAGAAGGATTAAAAGAATCCAAAGCAACTTTTGTCTTTGGTCAGATGAACGAACCCCCCGGTGCGCGTGCTCGTGTGGCATTAAGTGGTTTGACTTTGGCAGAATATTTCCGTGATGGGGAAGGAGATGGACAAGGAAAAGATATTCTTTTCTTCGTGGATAATATCTTCCGTTTCACCCAGGCAGGTTCTGAGGTATCAGCTTTGTTGGGTCGTATGCCCAGTGCGGTAGGGTACCAGCCAACATTGGCTACTGAGATGGGATTGATGCAAGAGCGAATTACTTCTACTAAAAACGGTTCGATCACATCTGTACAGGCGGTGTATGTACCTGCGGATGATTTGACCGATCCGGCACCGGCTACAACGTTTGCGCATTTGGATGCCACCACGGTATTGAGCCGTAAAATTGCGGATTTGGGTATCTACCCTGCGGTGGATCCACTGGATTCAACTTCAAGGATTTTGACCCCACAGATTGTGGGCGATGAACACTACAATTGCGCCAACAGGGTGAAGCTGATTTTACAACGTTACAAAGAATTGCAAGATATCATTGCAATCCTTGGTTTGGATGAATTGAGCGATGAAGATAAATTGGTGGTGTCAAGAGCGCGTAAAGTACAACGTTTCTTGAGTCAG
>CAZCCN010000115.1:381-5239 GCA_964497085.1 uncultured Ferruginibacter sp. | reverse complement strand
ATTGGAAATAAAATTGCGGCGTATAAGTTGCAAGAACAGGGGCAGAACACATACGAAGCTAACGAAAACCTGGGTTTCCCCACAGACGCCAGAACCTATCAGGAAGCCATTGCAATATTACAACACATGCATTTGAATGGGTTCCAGCTCATCACCAATAATCCTGATAAAATACAGGCATTGACCCATGCCGGATTTGATTTTACCGTTCTGTCCATTGCTTCTGTCGGAAATGTGCACAACGAAAAATATTTGAAGGAAAAATCAACCATTGCCAAACACTGCATAACCATTCAGTAATGATCGCCATCATCAAAGCCACATTCAATCCATTGTATACCGACCTGCTTGAGAAAGGATGCACAGATCACCTGCAACAGGCAGGACAACCCTTTGAAACCTTTGCATGTCCCGGCGCTGTCGAACTGGTGGGATATACCAAAAAACTGATTGACACTAAAAAATACAAATCCATCATCACCATTGGAGCGGTCATCAAAGGCGATACCGACCATTACGAATATGTTTGTCAGTTTGTAACCCATGGCATCAGCACCTTGGCCACACAATCTGATATTCCCATTATTTATGGCGTATTGACTACACAAACCGAAGAGCTCGCTTACGAAAGAGCCGCCTTGGACAGAATGAACAAAGGAAAGGAGTTTGCTGAAGCAGCTATTTTTATGATGGAGGCGTTTGAAAGTGCAAAGAAATAAATTTTTCTGATTCGTTTTTTTTAAAAGCTTGACTTGTTTATAAATGAATGTTATTAATTCATTTGACTTGTCTTGTTAATAAATATCAGTTTACCAAAGCGACAATTCGTTTAAAGCTTAGAAATTGTCTAGTTATAATAAATTGAAGTAAATATGATCATTCGAGAAGCCAAAACAGATGACATAAAACAAATACAAATTGTTAGGAATTCCGTAAAAGAAAATACCTTATCTGATCCTAATCTTGTTACAGACAAAGACTGCGAGGATTTTATTACAAATAGAGGAAAAGGTTGGGTATGTGAAATTGACAATCAAATAGTCGGCTTTGCGATAGTAGACTTGAAAGAAAATAACATTTGGGCTTTATTTATAGACCCGAATTTTGAAAGAAAAGGAATAGGTCAAATACTACAAAAAAATATGCTGGACTGGTATTTCAAACAAACAAAAGAAAATGTTTGGTTAGGAACAGCATTCAATACAAGAGCAGAAAAATTTTACCGAAAATCAGGTTGGAAAGAAGTGGGAACACATGGTACAAAGGAAATTAAATTTGAAATGTCCTATGATGATTGGATAAGATTTTCGCAACATTTCATATAAATAAACCTGATTGTCAGCCCATCGTTTTATAATAGTGTGCCGAATAATGGGAGGAGGGATTATTCCATGATCCCCGAATGAAGGGGACTTCAGAAAAAATCAAAAGCAGGAACTTCGTTCCGACACATTTTTCATTTCACTCACTTTTGAAAGTAAACTTTCATCGCTCGTTCAACGAAAAATGCCCCTTTAGGGGGCATTTGATTTTTTCTGGCGGAGAGAGAGGGATTCGAACCCCCGGACCTTTGACAGTCAACGGTTTTCAAGACCGCCGCATTCGACCGCTCTGCCATCTCTCCGCGGCAAAAGTAAGGTTTGATTGTTTCAGTAACAAAAATTAAGGGCCTTTTTTTGAAAATTGGGGCATCAAAACCATTGATAATCAAATACTGCCAAGTAGAACGCATTATTTCTGAATCACCACTTCTTCAAAGGGTACCCGGTGGCGGGGCCCCCATATTCCCGCTTCGGTACCAAGGCCCACAGAAACAATCATATTGATTTCCGCTCCACAAGGCAACTGCAAAGCTTTTTTGACTCTTTTCTCATCAAATCCTTCCATGGGGCAACAATGAAAGCCTTCGGCTGCGATTGAAAGCATGAAAGTTTGTGCAGCCAAAGCACAGGATTTATGAACAGTTACACGTTGGTTGGCCTTGCCACCCGCTCTGTAAAATGGCTTACGCAATCCCATGAAAAAGCTAATGGTTCTTCGAATGGTTGCCATGACACCAAATGGATCACTGCTGTACATCAGGGGCATGAGTTTCCCATAATAATTCAATATGTTTTTTTGAACAGGATTGGGTTCGCCTTGAATCGATTCCTTCACACGCGCCAGGTTCCAGTTGGCTCGTTGACGCCATTTGTCTTGTCTGGTCACAAATACCACCATCTGCTGGGCCGTTTGGGCTGCCTGTTGGTTCAAACACAAAGGCACCATGGTTTGCAAAGCTTCTTTAGAATGAATCCAATAAAACTCCCACAACTGCATGTTGCTGCTGTTGGGAGAAAGGATCGCCCTTTCTAATCCAACACGAATCACTTCGTCCGGAACAGGTACCTGTGGATCAAATTTTCTATTGGATCTTCTGAAGTCTATGACTTTTTGAAACGCTTCATTCATAAGAATGGTTTTGAGTGGTAAAATAGGAGTAGCAAATGTAATCACTATCAACACGCATGGACAAAGAATGTTCTGATTCCACCCACATTATTTTGTGTAATTTTACAGCAATGAGGGAACTGTCTGCTGTACATAAATATTTCTGGAAATATCGATGGCGCTTCACCCTGGGTATTTTTTTTATTTTATTGACCAATTATTGCAGGATTCTATCGCCTCAACTCACCGGGTACATTGTCAATACCGTTGTAGAATCACTTCATCAACCCCATTCCAAAACGGCGATTTCATCTTTACACCCTGCAAAAGGCTACGATTGGATGGTGTCTTATCTGATTCAATTCTTCAGCAGCCTTCCTTACAAAAGCAAGATATTGTACACCGGATTGATGCTCTTTGTGATTGCCATCATCAGCGGATTTTTTATGTTTTTGATGCGTCAAACCATTATCGTAATGAGCCGGCTGATTGAATACGACCAAAAGAACGAAATCTATGCGCATTACCAGCAGCTGGATGTTGCTTTCTACAAAACCCACAGCACGGGCGACTTGATGAACAGGATCACAGAAGATGTCAGCAGGGTGAGGATGTATACAGGGCCGGCTATCATGTATTTTGTCAACTTGGCGGCGGTGATTGGATGCAGTGTGTTTTTTATGTTGCGCTCCGATGTAAAACTGACCTTGGTGGCCTTGAGTCCGTTGCCCATTCTGGCTTTTACCATCTATTTTGTCAACAACATCATCAACCACAAAAGTGAACAGATTCAATCTTTATTGAGTGACCTCACCAGCAATGCCCAGGAAACCTTTTCAGGTATCCGGGTCATCAAATCTTTTGTGCAGGAAAAAGCCATGTTGCATTTCTTCCGGAAAAACAGCGAACAATACAGAGCCCATGCCCTCAACCTGGCCAAAACAGAATCGATTTATTTTCCGAGTATGGGCCTGATGATTGGACTGAGTACGTTGATCACCATCATGGTCGGAAGTATTGATGTGGTGCAACAGGTGCCAGGGGCCAGTGTGGGAAAAATTGCTGAATTCGTCATGTACATTCAGTTGCTCACTTTCCCGGTCAGTGCCATCGGATGGACGGCCAGTATGACCCAAAGGGCCATCGCGTCTCAAAAGAGAATCAATGAATTTCTCCAAACGAAATCAACCATACAAGACAGACAACCCTCCTTCACCCCAGCAGTCTTGGGCAATATTACAATAGAGAAGGTTGATTTTACTTACCAGCACACGGGCATTCACGCCATACAAGAAGTATCCCTGAACATTTCAAAGGGTGAAAAAGTGGCGATAGTAGGGAAAACCGGTTCGGGAAAATCCACGCTCGCACAATTGTTGCTCAAAATGCATCCGGTACAAAAGGGAAGTATTGTGTTCAACCAGCAAAGCCATGAACAGATCCCTGCGCAATGGATCAGAAAAAAAATCAGCTATGTACCACAGGATGTTTTTTTATTCAGCGATACCATCGAGAACAACATTCGTTTTGGAAACACGGAAGCCAGCGAAGCCGATATCATAAGGGCTGCCGAAAATGCCTGCGTCTATCACGAAATCATGTCCTTTCCTCAGGGCTTTCAAACCATGATTGGAGAAAGAGGGGTGATGCTGAGTGGGGGGCAGAAGCAAAGAATTTCCATTGCTAGGGCCCTGCTGAAAGATGCTGAAATCATTATTCTAGACGATTGCCTCAGCGCAGTGGACAACAAAACCAGTCAGGCCATCCTTCATCACCTGACCAGCTACCTTTCCAACAAGACAGCAATTTTGATTACACATAGAATCACCAACTTGTTCCATTTTGATCAAATCGTGGTGTTAGATGAAGGGAAATTGGTGGAAAAAGGCACGCATCTGGCCCTATTGGCTCAAAAAGGGCATTATTTTGACATGTACAACCAACAGATGCAGGAATCGCCAGACAGCCAAAATACCCCTGAAAACCCCTAAAAAGGCTCTTTTTCTTATATTTTGTCATTTCAAAAACAACTATAACTTTGTAGATACTTTTAAATTAATTGTGTAAAACAAAACATTACAACAGTGGCGTACGAAAACAACGACAAAAAAATGGAAAGCGTTTACAGCATTCGTGTAAAAGCAGGCAAAAGAAGAACTTACTTTTTTGATGTAAGGGAAACCAGGGGAAATGATTTTTATGTGACCATTACTGAAAGTCGCAAAAGATTTGATTCTGACGGATACGATCGTCATAAGATCTTTTTGTACAAAGAAGATTTCAACAAGTTCATGAAAGGTTTGAACGAAACCGTGGATCATGTAAAGACCGAGTTGATGCCCGACTTCGACTTCGATGCTTTCAACCATGATACACCGTATGAAGGGGATGAGCAAGGCGCTGCATCTTCTCCTGTTGTAGACGAAGT
>CAZCCN010000115.1:0-371 GCA_964497085.1 uncultured Ferruginibacter sp. | reverse complement strand
CGACAACGGCAGCACAGAAGAAGTGGACAAGTGGTAAGTCAACCGTTGCCAGTACAAACAAACGAGTACAAATTCACTATAAAAAAGCCTTCAACAAGATTGAAGGCTTTTTCTTTATCCGTTCGTTGACCTCATTTTTTTATAGGCATTGATGAGTCCATTCGTAGATGCATCATGCGAATGAACGAGATGATCATCTTTCAATTCAGGTAAAATCTGATTGGCAAGCAACTTGCCCAACTCCACGCCAAATTGGTCAAAGCTGAATATATTCCAGATGACACCCTGTACAAATATTTTATGCTCGTACAAAGCAATCAACTGCCCCAACGTGTATGGTGTCATTTTCTTGACCATAAATGAATTGGTGG
>CAZCCN010000114.1:0-5269 GCA_964497085.1 uncultured Ferruginibacter sp. | reverse complement strand
CCGTTAAGGGAATAAAAGCTTTGCGGGCAGGTACAAAACTTCCCATATGGGCCAACAGGGTAATCAGTGCTGTTTGCCTTAGGATGGCACTCTTGCCGCTCATATTGGGGCCTGTTAAAATAATAATTTGCTGGTCGGTTTGATTGAGCGTGATATCGTTGCTGATATAGGTTTCGCCTATTGGAAGGTTTCTTTCGATGACGGGATGCCTGCTGTCTTTTACAGACAAGGTAAAGCCATCTTCTACGGATGGTTTGGTGTAATTGAATTGGATGGCATTGTTGGCGAAACAACTCAAGCAGTCCAAGATGGCCATCATCTGTCCGTTGGTCTGAAGGGGAGAGATGTATTCCTGTAGTTTGCCCAGCAGGTCCTGAAAAATCTGCTGCTCTATTTGAATGATTTTTTCTTCTGCCCCCATGATTTTTTCTTCATAAACCTTTAATTCGGGGGTAATATACCTTTCGGCATTGGCAAGCGTTTGTTTTCGAATCCAGCTGTCCGGCACCTTGTTTTTGTGAACATTGGTGACCTCTAAGTAATATCCAAACACATTGTTGAAGCTGATTTTTAAAGAGGAGATACCCGTTTCAATAGATTCTTTTTGTTGCAGTTCCAGCAGGTAATTTTTACCGCCGCTGGCAATAGCCCTCAATTCGTCCAATTCGGGGTGAATGCCCGTTGCAATCAGGCCGCCTTTGTTGGAAACGGCTGGTGGATTTTCTGCCAACACCTGTTGAATGCGTTGCACCATTTCAGTGCAGGGGTCGATCAGGTGGCTTAGTTTTTGAAGGTATGGATTTGGGAGGCTACTGCAATGCACTTTCACTTGTGCGGCTTCTTCCAGGCCTTTTGCGATTTGCATCACTTCCCGGGGATTGATCTTTTTAAGGGGTACTTTGGCTGCCAGTCTTTCCACATCACCTACTTGCTTGATGTGTTGTTGTACGTTTGTTCTGGTATCCGTTTCTTTAATCAGGCATTCTACAGCACCCAGCCTTTCTTGAATTAGGGTAACATTGTTCAAGGGCATCAGCATCCATCTTTTCATCAAACGGGCCCCCATGGGAGACACGGTTTGGTTGATGGTTTTGAATAGGCTGTGTTGGTGTTCATGTTGGCCAATCAATTCCAAGTTGCGAACCGTAAATCGGTCCATCCACAAATGCTCTTCCCGATTGATTCGCTGAATAGCGGTGATGTGCTGCAAATGAGGATGTTCAGTGTCCTTCAAATAATGAAGGATGGCGCCTGCGGCTGTTATCCCGGCTGAAAGGCTTTCAATGCCAAATCCTTTCAAGCTGTGGGTGCCAAAATGCTTGAGCAATTGTTCTGTGGCGTAAACTTCAGTAAATATCCATTCATCCAGTCCATAGATAAAGAAGGATTGCCCGAATGTTTCTTTGAATTCCTTTTGTTTGTTCTTTTGAAAAATGACTTCCGCCGGTTGCATGCCCTGTAATAGTTTATCGGCATATTCTTTATCTCCTTCAGCCAGAAAAAATTCGCCGGTAGAGATATCGAGCAGAGCGATTCCGATTTTGTTTTCTTCCATATGCAGCGCAGCCAGAAAGTTGTTGCTGTTGTGTTCAAGCAATTTGTCATTGACTGCCACTCCAGGTGTCACCAGTTCGGTTACGCCTCTCTTCACAATACCCTTTGTTGTTTTGGGGTCCTCTAATTGGTCACAAACAGCCACTCTAAAACCAGCCTTAACCAGTTTGTGCAAATAAGTGTCCAGAGAATGGTGGGGAAAGCCGGCTAGTTCTGCTGAAGCAGCATTTCCGTTGTTTCTTTTGGTAAGGGTGATGCCCAGTACACGAGCCGCATGGACCGCATCTTGGCCAAAGGTTTCATAAAAGTCACCAACCCGGAAAAGCAAAATGGCATCAGGGTATTTGGCCTTGATGGCATTGTGTTGTTGCATTAAGGGGGTTTCTCCGGAAGCTTTAGCCATAAGGGACAAAAATAATACATTGGACCATAATTGCTATTGCTTTTGTGCACAAGCTTTTGTTCCTAAAAAAGCCAAGGATTATTAACAGAATCTTACAAGTCATCTTTCAAGCTTGTTGAACCCAATGAAGTCTATTGCCTATCTTTGCAGCGCAAATAAATGTAGCCCATAAACAGAACCCCAATGAAGAAATTATTCGCCACCATCATCTCCTTTTCGATTGCCACCATGTGTTTGCAGGCTCAATCGAATAAAGGCATGGGAAAAAGTGATACGGAAGCCAAAAAAATTCTTGATGCAGTCAGCACAAAATTCAAAGGATACAAGTCTGTTCAGGCCAAGTTTGCACTCAAAATCGAAAATGCTGCCGGGAAAACCCTAGGCACTAAAACCGGCTCGGTTTATATGAAGGCCACGAAGTATCGAATCAATGTTACGGGTCAGGACATCTTTTCAGATGGCTCCAACATTTGGACCTATGAAAAATCCTCCAACGAAGTAACAATCAATAAAATTGATCCCACCGCCAACAGCATTACCCCTCAAAAGCTTTTTACCAATTTTTACGACAAGGATTTCTTATACCGGTTGAATGGAGCTGTTAAGCTGAATGGCAAAAATATGCAGCAGATTGAATTGACGCCTTTTGACAAAACCAAGCCCTTTTTCAAGGTATTGTTGTTTATCGATAATGGTGCAATTGTTTCGACGCAAGTGTTTGAAAAAACAGGCAACCGATATACCTACACTGTCAGCAATATGAAGACAGATGCCGTTTTGCCCGACGCAACTTTTGTGTTTGATGCCAAGAAATACCCTGGCGTAGAAGTAGTCGATTTGAGATAAGTAAACGGCTCAGGTTATTTTCCCCATCTATAGGTATCTACTGGAATCCCTGCTAGGTCGAGTATCCTGTCAACAACTGTAGAGGCCAGCTCTTCCATCGTATTTGGTTTGCTGTAAAAGGAGGGGGTAGCCGGGCAGATAATCCCACCCGCCAGTGTAATGGTTTCCATGTTTTTAATGTGAATCAGGTTGTAGGGTGTTTCCCTCGCCACGCAAATCAGTCTTCTTCTTTCTTTCAACATGACATCTGCGGCCCTGGTAATCAGGTCGTTTGAAATACCCCCCGCAATTCTCCCCAGTGTTCCCATGCTGCAAGGTACAATGATCATCGTATTGTATTGGCCGGAACCGGAGGCGAATGGGGCTGTGAAATCTTGCTGCCCATAATACTTAACAGGGAAATGTTCATAATTGGAGTTGCCCAGTTCTGTCTGCCACACTTCTTTTGCATTGGGGGTCATCACCACAGACAATTCCTGCAGGTGCGGTTGTGCCTGCAAAAGTTTTTTCAACAATACTTCTGCATAAATCGATCCACTGGCTCCAGTAATGGCTACAACAATTTTTTGCATGATCAATATTTACAAAGGTTCATCTTATCAACAACTCAGTTATTGAAAAGTTGCCAATGATGGAATAATCTTTTGCCGAATTGCTTATTATAAAAAAATCCCGTTCTACAACGGGATGATATGACTAAGTTTTTTTGTTTTACAAGGCTTCGGCCATGTCAGGTATCTGCGCGGCTTTGTACAGACCAGCATCTAACTTCTTTTTCGTTTCTTCGAAGGCTTTAAGGGTCAAGTCTACTTCTTCAAAACTATGAGCAGCTGTGGGAATGAGCCTGTAAATAATATCTCCCTTGGGGATTACAGGATACACCACAATACTGCAAAAAATATGATAGTTCTCTCTCAGGTCCATGACCATTTGAGTAGCCTCGGGCACGTCGCCTTTCATGTAAATGGGTGTCACAGGGGAGTTGGTGTGTCCGATGTCAAAACCTCTTTCTTTCAATCCGGTTTGCAAACGGGCCACATTGTCCCACAATTTTTTTCTCAGTTCGGGCATGGTGATGACCATTTCCATACGTTTGAGCATCCCTTCAACAATCAACAAAGGCAGACTTTTTGCAAAAATTTGAGAACGGGTGTTGTAACGTAAATATTTCAACACGGCTTTTGGCCCACTGATAAATGCGCCAATACTGCCCATGCTTTTCACAAAGGTGCTGAAATACAAATCAATGCCTTCCTGACATCCCTGTGCTTCGTCTGCACCTGCACCAGTAGGGCCCATATAGCCAAATCCGTGTGCATCATCAATCAATATCCTGAATTCGTATTTCTTTTTCAAGGCAACAATTTCTTTGAGGATGCCTTGCTCTCCATCCATGCCAAATACACCTTCTGTGATCAACAAGATACCCCCGCCATTTTTGGCAGCCAGTTCGGTGGCGCGTTGCAGTTGTTTTTCACAATCAGCAATGTCGTTGTGTTTGAATGCATAGCGATGACCCATGTGTAGCCTAACCCCATCCACAATACATGCATGCGCTTCTGCATCATACACGATTACATCTCTTCTGTTGACTAGGGCATCAATGCAGCTCATGATTCCTTGGTATCCAAAATTCAACAACATCGTATCTTCTCTATTCACAAACTTGCTGATGACTTTTTCCAACTCTTCGTGCTTTACGGTGTTGCCACTCATCATTCGGGCGCCCATCGGGTTGCCCATTCCATATTTGGCAGCCGCTTCAGCATCTACTTTTCTCACTTCTGGATGGTTGACCAATCCCAGATAGTTGTTGAGGCTCCAAACAATCATTTCTTTTCCCCTGAATTGCATCCTGGGTCCGAGTTCACCCTCCAGTTTGGGAAATGCAAAATAGCCATGAGCTCTGTCCATATGCTGTCCTATTGGACCACCATCTTTTACAAGTTTTTCAAAAACGTCCATTGTGATAGGCTTTAATAATTAAGAATGGATACATTCGATTGTCCGGGCGCCCGGCACTTTTCCTTGATGGCAAAATTAAGGTTTTCAGCTTAAAAAATAGGCATTGCCATCGTTCTAGTCAAAATTGTAGACCCGCGCTTTGATTGGTATATTTGCTCAAAATCGTCCTTCATGTTTGCAATCAAAAAAGCTGTATTGGTACTTAATTTCTTAGTTCTTTGCCCGATGGCTTGGGCGCAAACTCTACAAAAGCAACAAGCAGCAAACAATCTGTCCAATAGACCCAAACTGGTTGTTGGAATCGTAGTTGACCAGATGCGATGGGATTATTTATATCGATTCCAAAGCCAATATGGTGCAAATGGCTTTATTAAATTGATGAACCGAGGGTTTAACTGCCAGAATACACTCATTACACATTTGCCTACTTACACAGCAGTAGGACATTCAGGAGTATACACAGGTAGCGTTCCGTCAATTACGGGTATTGTTGGAAACCAT
>CAZCCN010000113.1:2870-5315 GCA_964497085.1 uncultured Ferruginibacter sp. | reverse complement strand
AATATCGGAAACAGCCAAGGCAGCCGAAGCAGCCAAACAAGCCAATGCATCGGGCAAAACCTGGTCGTCTGAAGAAATCAATGATACCAATACTTGCACATCGCACAAATAATCTTCAGGGAACAAGGGGCGCAACGCGCGGTCAATCAAACGAGAAGTCAGGATTTCGTAATCGTTCAGGCGCGCTTCTCTTTTGAAGAAAGAGCCTGGTACACGACCTGCAGAGGCGAATTTTTCTTGATAGTCTACAGATAGCGGGAAAAAGTTTTGTCCGGCCTTTGGCTCTTTATTGGCAACCACCGTGGCCAACAATACGCAATTGCCTTGTTTCACGGTAACGGCACCGTCCGCTTGACGAGCGAGCTTACCGGTTTCAATGGTTACCATGCGGCCACCACCTATATCGAAAGAAACAGATTTTGATTGTAAAAATGACATATAATAAATGTTTGTACCAACCCTGTATAAAAGTTGGTGATGTAAAGTGTATAGGTAAAAGAACAATTCCCAACAGCTGAAAACAGTTGGGAATCACTCAAATAAAATACATGAATAGATTAAATTATTTACGGAGACCCAACTTCTCAATCAAAGCCCTGTATCCGGTAAGATCGTGCTTGCTTAAGTAAGTCAATAGGCGCTTGCGTTTACCAACCATCATCATCAACCCTCTTTGTGAAGAGAAATCTTTTTTGTTTTCTTTCAAATGGTTTGAAATGTGGTTGATGCGTTCTGTGAGCAATGCAATTTGTCCTTCAATGGAACCAGTGTTAGTGGATTTGCCACCATACGTAGTGAAAATGGTCGCTTTTTTTTCTGTTGTTAAATAAGGCATCTCTTTGTTTTTTAAAACTCTGTGTTTTATTTCTTTTTTTTATCGGGTGCAAAGGTAATAAAGATTCGGGAATTTTAGGCATAAATGATGAATGAACATGGATTTCAGGGGGTTACAGGTGGCAAAAAGGTGATTTTGAGGGCCAAAACCCTGTTTTTCAACCGTTGAACAACCCCCATGGCCCCTTAAAACTATTGGCCAAAACTCCATTGAAAAAGTGCAATTTTGCAGGATGGGATATCGTTTTGCCATAGTGGGTTGTGGAAGGATTGCCGAAAAACATGCCGCATGCATGGCCCAAATGGGCTCATTGGTAGCGGTCTGCGATCCGGAGATACAGAAAGCCCAATCGTTGGCGGCCGCTCACCAGGTCCGTGCATACGATACATTGGAGGCCATGTTGGCAGCTGAACCTGCGATTGATTTGGTTAGTATCTGCAGCCCCAACGGACTGCATGCGGTGCATGCCATTGCAGCACTCCAGCATGGCAAGCATGTCTTGTGTGAAAAGCCATTGGCCATTTCGACGCAGGATGCATCGTTGATGATTGACACCGCCCGTCGTTCTCAGAAAAAATTATTGGTGGTCAAATCTTCTCGTTACACCTCTTGCATTCGGGCATTGAAAACGGCCATCGCATCCAATCGACTCGGAAAGATTCATAGTTTTCACTTAAACGCTGTTTGGAATCGTCCGGCTGCTTATTACGACAACAGCTGGAAAGGCACTTTTGCACTGGACGGCGGCACCTTGTTTACGCAGTTCAGCCATTACCTCGATGCCCTGCTTTGGTTGTTGGGTGATGTATCAACTGTGAGCGGATACCGAACCAAAGCCTCCAACAAAAATATCGAATTGGAAGATTCAGGTGCCATCGCCTTTCGGATGCATTCAGGCGCCATTGGTAGTTTTCATTATTCTGTCAATGCATTTGAAAAAAATGTAGGCATCTCATTGGAAATCGTCGCAGAAAAAGGAACCATTCAAATTGGCGGGGCGTATATGAATGAATTGATTTACCAACAACCAAAGTTGATCACTGCAGAAGATCTTGCAGCCTACCCTGCTTCCAATAACGCCAGCAACCATGAACTGATGTTTGCCGACGTCATCAAAGAGCTGGAAGGCCAAGAGAACAACATGGCCGATGGCGAAGTGGCCCTGAAAACCGTTGCACTCATCGAAAAAATATACCAGGAAATTCCATTATAATTTGAAAGCCATCGTATTTACCGTCACCAATGATCTTGTCTACGATCAGCGCATGCAAAGAATTTGCAACAGCCTGGCGCAAGCAGGATACGATGTGACATTGATTGGTTCCAGGCATCGGGGATCTGCCCCCACCACATCAAAATCGTTCGGGCAAAAAAGAATCTATTGTTACTTTACCAAAGGGTTTGCCTTTTATGCCGAATACAACATCAAATTATTTTTTCATTTACTCTTTCGAAAAAAATCGGACGCTTATTGCTGCATTGATCTGGACACCCTGCTTCCTGTGACCTGTATCAGCCGTTGGAAAAAATCAAAGCTGGTGTACGATGCGCACGAATATTTTAGTCAACAAAAAGAAATCATCACCAGGCCCCGTGTCTATGCTTTTTGG
>CAZCCN010000113.1:0-2860 GCA_964497085.1 uncultured Ferruginibacter sp. | reverse complement strand
ATAAAGAAGTGCTTTCAGAAGAAGCAGCAACAGCAATTGCCGAAGCATTCGAAAAAGAATATGGCGTGCAGTACGAAGTTATCATGAATGCACCCTTGCTGCACCCAACTATGCCAACGACGAAGGGCGAAAAGGAAGCCATATTGCTCTATCAAGGAGCCATCAACCACGCCAGGGGACTGGAATACCTGATTCCGGCCATGAAACAAATTGAGGCCGTGTTGCACCTGTACGGAGACGGAAACTTTATGGAAGAGGCTCGTCGGCTGATTCAGCAAAACAATTTATCGGAAAAAGTGTTACTAAAGGGTAAAACCGACCCGATGCAACTGGCCAACCTCACGCATACTGCCTATCTCGGGCTCAACCTAGTGGAGCCAGTGGGGCTGAATCAATGGTATTCGCTGGCCAATAAGTTTTTTGATTATATCCATGCAGGTATTCCACAGGTAACAATGAATTTCCCGGAGTACCGACGCATCAACAATTTATTCCCGGTAGCTATCCTGTTGGATGAATTGAATGAGCACAGTATCGCTGATGCAGTCAACCAATTGTTACACCACCCCGCCCAGCATGCGCAATTGCAATCCCGTTGCAGGGAAGCCGCCAAAGCATTGAATTGGCAAAGGGAAGAAATAAAACTAATCGCCTTCTATCAAAAGATTCTTGGATAAGCATCTACATATCGTCACCCATGATGTTCCCTGGCCCGTTCAATACGGCGGGGTCTTTGATTTGTTTTACAAAATCAAAGCCTTGCATGAGATGGGTGTTCACATTCACTTGCATTGCTTCACCCAGGTTGCCCAGGAGCAGCCGATGCTGAATCGATACTGTTACTCTGTGCAATATTACCGGCGCAAACCCATGCATCGATCTTTATCAGCCTGCCTGCCTTGGATGGTGCTATCCAGAAACGACAAAAGCCTGATTAAACATTTGAACCAGGATCATTACCCCGTATTGCTGGAGGGCATTCATTGCACGTATCCGCTTTTTAAAAAAAAGCTGACAAACCGTACCGTATTGGTGCGGCTGCACAACGTCGAGCACATGTATTATGACGCACTTGCTTCACTGGAGCGAAACCTGCTGAAAAAACTGTATTACTGGATTGAAAGCAAGCTGTTAAAAAAATACGAACGAAGGATTTGTCAAATGGCGCCAATTGTTTCGCTGAGCGAAAAGGATGCCGCCTATTACACCGATCAATTGCAGGCAAAAACGGTTTATTTTTTACCTGCCTTTTTACCCTGGCACGAAACCAACTCCTTAATCGGCAATGGTAATTTTTGTTTATACCAAGGCAACCTAGCCATCAATGAAAATGAAAAAGCTGCTCAATGGCTGCTTGAACATGTGTTTGATTCCCTGCGCATTCCCTTTGTGATTGCGGGCAGCAACCCCTCGGTTGCCTTACAACAACTGGCGCACAAAATGCAGCATACTTGCATCGTGGTCAATCCGTCGGAATATGAAATGGAAGACCTTATCAAAAAAGCGCAAATCAACATCTTGCCTTCTTTCAACCAGACAGGGATCAAATTGAAACTATTGAATGCGTTGTACAATGGAAGGCATTGCCTGGCCAACCATGCCGCTGTAGAAGGCAGCGCCGTCAAAGAAGGATATGCCACGGCCACTAATCCCGACTCTTTCAAAGAAGCGATTCAGCATTTGTTCAATGAACCTTTTACAGAAAAAGACAAGCAGCACCGAAATGCTGCTCTACAGAAAATATATAATGTCCAAGAGAACGCAAGGATACTTATGAAGTGGCTATACTAGCATTGTCCCATACCCGACCTGCTTCTGTCTTGATCTTTCTCGCCGGAAATTTATTGATCACCATGTAATCGTGGGTGGCCATCAAAATGGTGGTGTTGTAATCTTTGCAAATATGAAAGAGCAACTGCATGATCTCGTCGCTTGTTTCAGGATCGAGGTTGCCGGTGGGCTCGTCAGCCAAAATCAATTTGGGCGAATTCAGCAGGGCACGTGCAATGTCAATTCTTTGTTGCTCTCCGCCACTCAATTCAAAAGGCATTTTCATTCCTTTGTTTTTGAGGTTCACTTTATCGAGCACATCATTGATTTTTTCGTTCATCAGCATTTCATCTTTCCAACCAGTGGCTTTCAACACGAACTTCAGGTTTTCGTTGACGTTTCGGTCGGTCAGCAATTGAAAATCCTGAAACACCACACCCAGGTTTCTTCTAAGAAAAGGAACAGTTTTCCAGTCAATCTCCCGCAGGTTGTGACCGGCCACCCATCCTTCTCCTTCGGTCAATTCCAAATCACCATACAAGGTTTTGAGCAGGCTGCTTTTGCCTGAACCGGTTTTACCCACCAGGTATACAAACTCCCCTTTTTCAACCGAGATGTTTACATCGGCAAGGACTTTGCTTTCTCCCTGATAAATATTCACATTCCGAAGTTCTATGATGGATCTTGACATGCTGTTGATTTTAAAATGACTTGATCAAACGAATCAATTAGATTGTAGGACAAATGTAAACTGCAATTGCCTAATAAACAATACGTTCACCGTTCAAATGGATTTCGAGTGATTTTTTAACGTTTTCTTCTACCCTTCCTATGACTTGGGCTTCGATATTGAAAGCGCCGGCCGCGTCTATCATTGTTTGCGCATCGGCTTCTTTACAATAAATTTCCAATCGACAACCCATGTTGAACACTTCGTACATTTCTCTGTCCGAACTGCCACTGTTTTGCTGCAGCAACTTGAAAACAATCGGCGGCTCAAACAAATTGTCTTTGATGATGGTGTATGGACGAGGCAGGTATTTCAAACACTTGGTTTGACCCCCGCCGCTGCAATGAATGAGTCCATGAA
>CAZCCN010000112.1:4513-5327 GCA_964497085.1 uncultured Ferruginibacter sp. | reverse complement strand
ATTCGAGTCAATTGTCTACCGCATTTCTGGGTGCATTGAACACGCAGTATACGCTTCAAATCATTGCGGATGGCATTGAATACATGGCCCAGACAACCATACCACCATTGAGCAAATACCCCGATTCGGTTTACTTTAAAAAAGTGCCTCAGAATCCGGATACCACCAAAAGAAATTTATTCATCAACATCAGCGATCCCCCAGGTTTAGGAAACTACATTCGCTATTTTACCAAGCGCAACAGCCTGCCATTTTATCCTGGCAGCAATTCTGTATTTGAAGACCAGGTGATTGATGGCACCAGTTATTACCTGCAGGTTCCCCAAGGAGTAGACAAGAACAATCCGCCCAAACCAGATGATAATTTTTTCCAAGTGCAGGATACCGTTACTTTGAAATTTTGCAACATTGACAAAGCCACTTATACGTTTTGGAACACATGGGAATTTGATTTCCAAAGCATCGGCAACCCTTTTGCACAACCCAATACAGTCAAAGGAAACATTTCCAATGGTGCATTGGGGGCTTTCTGCGGATATGCCGCTTGGTATAAAACCGTCATTGTGCATTAATCCAATTTTTCATCCAACACATTTCAATTCTTACAATGGACAAAACGATAGCTGAAAAAGTCAACTGTTTAATCATCGGTTCTGGCCCGGCAGGGTATACGGCAGCCATATATGCATCCAGGGCAAACCTGCAGCCAGTATTGTATCAGGGTATCCAACCGGGTGGACAGTTAACCATCACCACTGAAGTGGAAAACTATCCTGGTTATCCAGACGGTATTCAAGGGCCGGACATGATGGTG
>CAZCCN010000112.1:1865-4434 GCA_964497085.1 uncultured Ferruginibacter sp. | reverse complement strand
AAGAAAAATGGCTGGAGGCCAATGCAGTCATCATCAGCACTGGCGCGTCTGCCAAATGGTTGGGTTTGCCCAGTGAGCAAAGACTCAATGGCTTTGGTGTCAGTGCTTGTGCTGTTTGCGACGGCTTTTTCTTTAAAGGCAAAGATGTAGCCATCGTGGGCGCAGGAGACACTGCCGCAGAGGAGGCTTTGTACCTTTCAAAATTATGCACCACTGTACATATGATTATTCGCAAAGACCAAATGAGGGCCAGTAAAGTGATGCAAGACCGGGTATTAAACACCGCCAACATCATTGTACACTGGAACAGTGAAACAGATGAAATCATTGGAGAGAAAAAGGTGGAAGCCGTTAGAATCCTCAACAATAAAAGCAATCAAAAAACAGATATTCCGGTGAGCGCCTTTTTTGTGGCCATTGGCCACGAACCCAACAGTGGTATTTTCAAAGGCTGGATTGACATGGACGAAACGGGCTATATCCAAACCATTCCTGGCACCAGCAAAACAAACATCGAGGGTGTTTTTGCTGCCGGTGATGTGCAAGACAAACACTACCGACAAGCGGTCACCGCCGCAGGCAGCGGATGCATGGCTGCATTGGATGCCGAAAGGTTTTTGGGTGAGAAGGGTTTACATTAATTATTAATCATTTCATTTTGTACACCATTCATTTGCATCAACTCTCATTTCGCGGATTTCATGGCATCCACGAAGAGGAACGCATTATCGGCAATACCTTTATCGTAGAAGTTGCTGTCCAAATAGATATTCCGGGTCGGGTAGAGGCACTCACTGACACCCTGGATTATGTAAGCTGCTACAACATCATTCAAAAAAGAATGCAACAACCAACTGCATTATTGGAAAACATTGCTGAAGACATCATCGCTGCTATCAAGGCGGCGGACAATCGGGTGTCTTCCATTGAATGTTCTATACGCAAACAAGATCCACCCATTCAACATTTTATCGGTTCGGTAGGCATCACCCTTAAAAAGTCCTTTTGATATTTATTGCATGAAGGAGATTCCCACCATACAATGGCTATTCCTTACATTTTTATGGTTGGGCGCTCTAGGCAACACCACAAACAGCCTGGCTCAAAATTTTGATAGTGCTTACCAGCAAGGCCTTCGATTGGAGCTGTCAATGAATGAAAAAGCCGCCCTGGTTAAATTTTCCGAAGCCCACAAGGCAAAACCAAATAACCTCGAAGTATTGTACAAATGCAGCGAGTTGTGCAGCAGGATAGGAAACCGAGAAACCAATCCGTCTGTCAGAGACAGGTATTATGACAACGCATTGGCTTTTGCCAAATTGGCCTATCAACATTATCCCCATTCAGATGATGCAAATGTGGCCATGAGCATAGCCCTCGGAAGGATTGCTTTAACCAAATCAGGTAAAGAAAAAATTACGACGGTCAAACTGATCAAACAACATGCTGAAAAGGCTATCAAAGCAAACCCAAACAATTTTAAAGCCTGGCATATCTTGGGAAAATGGAATTATGAAGTGAGCAATCTTTCATTCATAGAAAGAGCTGCCACCAAAATATTATACGGAGGCTTGCCCAACGCATCCCTGCAAGTTGCCATCGAGGCATATGACAAGGCCAGAAAACTAAACCCATATTTCTGTTTGAATTACTTGGAGCTGGCAAAAGCGTATTATAGCAACCATGAATTCGGAAAGGCCATCTCGATGCTCTCGTCGATGGTGCCCATTCCAAATACCACCGAAGACGATCCTATTATTAAAAAGGAAGCTTCTGCCTTGCTCAAAAAATGGACTAAATAATTGAATTTTACCACATGATACCTACACATAAAATAAATATTCACATGAAAAGAATCACACTGATTTGTACAGCTTTGGTGGCGACCATCACCAGCTTCGGTCAAACAACCAATCCACCCAAAGTGTCTAAATATGATCCATATGCGTTGTTTGCACCGATTCAATATCCTGCAGGCGATATGATTGGAAGGAATGCCACAGGTTCGCCCTCCTCAAGTTATTGGCAAAACAGGGCTGATTATGAAATCAATGTCAAACTGGATGACCAAAAAAATGAATTGGAAGGGAGTGTGGTGATTCAGTATAAAAATAATAGTCCACAGCCCCTTCAATATCTCTGGCTGCAGTTGGATCAGAACCTGTTCAATAAAGATAGCAGAGGCCAGGCACGCATGCCTGCAACAGGCAGAAGCAGGTATGGAGATGCCAATGCCGTTTTTGAAGGCGGTTATAAAATAAAATCTGTGAAAATTATATCTGAGAATAAAGATGCCAATTACATCGTAAACGATACACGTATGCAAATTCGTTTGCCTAATCTCCTCAAGCCCTCTGGCGGAAACATCAAAATCAAAATTGAATACAGTTACTCCATTCCAAAATATGGAGCGGATCGATTTGGAATCCTGCCCACAAGCAACGGCCCCATCTATACCATTGCCCAATGGTATCCCAGGATGTGTGTATTTGATGATGTAAGGGGCTGGAACACGGATCCATATTTGGGGCCGAGTGAATTTTATCTTGAATATGGCGATTTTGATTTT
>CAZCCN010000112.1:1120-1855 GCA_964497085.1 uncultured Ferruginibacter sp. | reverse complement strand
CTGGTGGTGAATTGCAAAATCCCACAGAGGTGTTAACGGCTACCCAGATTAAAAGATTGGCTTTGGCTGCTGAAAGCGACCAAACCGTTGTGATTCGTTCTGATAAAGAAATCAATGATCCGCAATCAAGACCGAATGCTTCCTCCCTTACCTGGCATTATAAATTATCGAATGCTAGGGATGTGGCTTGGGCCAGTTCAAAATCATTTATTTGGGATGCAGCCAGGATTAATTTGCCGAGTGGGAAAAAATCCTTATCCATGAGTGTGTATCCGATCGAAAGTAAGGGAAACAATGGTTGGGGAAGAGCTACCGAATACAACAAGGGTAGCATTGAAAATTACAGCAAGCGCTGGTTCGAATTTCCTTACCCTGTAGCCGTGAATGTCGCCAGTAATGTGGGTGGGATGGAATATCCAGGCATTGTTTTCTGCGGATCAAGTGCCAAAGGCGAAGGCTTGTTTGGGGTAACCGATCATGAATTCGGTCACACCTGGTTTCCGATGATTGTGGGTAGCAATGAAAGACGATACGGTTGGATGGATGAGGGTTTCAATACATTCATCAACTCCCTGGCGGCAGAAGATTTCAACAATGGAGAATACAAATCGTCTCCTACGAGTGGAAAAGAATTGGCCTATATACTGTTCAGTCCATTTTCTGAAAGCATCTTTCACACACCGGACGCCATGAAGGAACAGAATATAGGAATTGCTTTGTATTATAAACCTGGCT
>CAZCCN010000112.1:641-1110 GCA_964497085.1 uncultured Ferruginibacter sp. | reverse complement strand
ATTTGGGGCGAAGACAGGTTCGATTATGCCTTCAGAACGTATATCAGCAAATGGGCATTCAAACATCCGACACCTTGGGATTTTTTCAGAACCATGGAGAATGCAGCCGGAGAAGACCTGACCTGGTTCTGGAAAGGATGGTTTCTGGAGAATTATTCCTTGGATCAAGCCATTCAGTCGGTCAACAATGACGCTGTAAAAGGGCCTTTGGTTACCCTTGTCAATCTGGAACAAATGGCCATGCCAGTCACCCTGAACTACGAAACCAAATCTGGGATGAAAGGTGAAATCAAATTGCCTGTGGAAATTTGGAACAATACAGCTGAATTTAAAGTACGTCTTCCGATAAAAGAAGAAGTGAAGTATGTTGTGATCAATGAAGCTGAAACTTATCCGGATATTGATTTTAAAAACAATTCTTGGAAGTCAGAGTAGGGTTGACACTTATTTTTTATGTTTCCATTTTTGG
>CAZCCN010000112.1:0-628 GCA_964497085.1 uncultured Ferruginibacter sp. | reverse complement strand
ATAACAGGTAGAGCAAGATGGCGATGATTTCAATTGACAAATTAACAGTCGTTTTGCCGGTACCGGTTACCCCATTCAGCCATATGTTGGCTACACTCATCAATAGAATACCCAAGGATACCGTCCTGACAACCGGTATGCCCTGTTGCACAAATGCTTCACCCTGGTTGAACAAACTAAAAAAGAAATGGGGAAAGATGTTGAGCATGGCAACCATACAAAAACAAAGTCCCATGCTCCAAAAACTGATGCGCTTGATGGCTGGAAGCACCATATCCTGTCTTTGCTGACCAATTAAATTGGCCACCATATTGTTGCTGGTTCCTGCAAATGCCCACACAAATACACCCGCTATGCCAAACACATTTCTCATGGTGTTGCTGATGGCTTTGGCCATGGTGCCCCTGGTCTCTATCAATAAGAAAAAGACCAGCCAGGTGGTCACACTGATCAGGTATTGAAACACCAGGGGAAGGGCCACCTTAAAAATTTCTCGACTGATCTTGGGTTCAAATTGAAAGCTCTTTAACAAATGGTATTTTTTCTTTAATCCAGTAAACACCAATACACTGAATACCACCAGCATGCCAAATGCTTCTGATATCACAGACGCTACGGCCGCACCATT
>CAZCCN010000111.1:269-5333 GCA_964497085.1 uncultured Ferruginibacter sp. | reverse complement strand
TCCTTCAAATTAGCGTCAACAATGCGGCAAATTACCTGCCCATTTTACTCCAACTTCTTTTTGCGCTTGGTCTTGTTTTTGCCATAATAGTAGGGTCTGACTGGCTGGGTCCCAAAAGAAAAACAACTGACAAATTACAGAATTTTGAAAGCGGGATTGAAATTAAAGGCAATGCCCGTCAGCCGATGGCCATCAAATATTTTCTAGTGGCTATTTTGTTCGTACTATTCGATGTGGAAGTCATTTTCTTTTATCCTTATGCCGTGAATTTCAGGGCGCTCGGCTGGAGTGGTTTTGTAGCCGTGGTATTGTTTGTAGGCTTATTTCTAACAGGATTCATTTATATATTCAAGAAAGGGGCCATGAAATGGGAGGAATAAAGAGTCCAAGCAATTAAATTTTTAAACGATGTCTCGTCCAGTACAATTTAACAATACAGTAAAATTTCAAGGCATTCCCGAAGGCTACATGGGAGAAGGTTTCATGGCCACCAATTTCGAAAAAGTGGTGAGCCTGGCACGGAAAAATTCTATCTGGCCGCTTCCATTTGCCACCAGCTGTTGCGGTATTGAATTCATGGCCACCATGGCCAGTCATTATGATTTGGCAAGGTTCGGATCTGAACGGGTAGGTTTTTCACCACGGCAATGTGATTTATTGATGGTCATGGGTACGATTGCCAAAAAAATGGGCCCTGTCCTCAAACAGGTTTATTTACAAATGGCCGAGCCCCGCTGGGTAATAGCGGTAGGCGCCTGTGCCAGCAGTGGCGGTATTTTCGACACTTATTCTGTGTTGCAGGGCATTGATCAGATTATTCCAGTGGATGTATATGTGCCCGGTTGCCCGCCCAGACCCGAAGCCATTTTGGATGGATTCATGAAGGTGCAAGAATTGGTGCATGCCGAGGGATTGAGAAGAAGACACAGTGACCAATACAAAGACCTTTTGAATAGTTACGGCATTCAATAATACAAAGCTTAAAACAAGCAGTACATGTTGACAAATGAAATCATACAGCAAAGGCTAACCGAAAAATTCGGAGATCAGTTAACTGATTGGGAAACGCCTTATGGTATGTTGACTTTTACAGGGCCGAAAGCACTCAACCTAAAAGTGCTTCAGTTCTTGTTTGATGACAACGAGCTTCAATTCAGGTTCCTGACCGATTTACAAGCCGTCCATTTTCCAGAAAACAAAGGCGCCGAATTGGCGGTCGTTTATCATTTGCACAACTGGAAAGACAATATCCGGATTCGTTTTAAGGTATTTACCTCCATCCAAGAGCCTGATGTATTCAGTGCCACGGCTTTGTATCAGTCTGCCAATTTTATGGAGCGTGAAACATATGATTTCTTTGGGGTGAATTTTGTAGGCCATCCCAATCTGATTCGAATTTTGAATGTGGACGAAATGGATTATTTCCCTTTGAGGAAAGAGTTTCCGTTGGAGGATCAAACCAGAATTGATAAGGACGACGAAATGTTTGGAAGATAATATTGACCAGTTAAATTATGAGCGAGCATATACTTTTGCCGGAAGGAAGCATCGAAAAGCAAACCACCACTTTGAATCTGGGCCCCACGCACCCAGCTACCCACGGTGTGTTTCAGAATATCCTAGAATTGGATGGGGAACGCATCCTGCAAGCCACTTCCACTGTTGGGTATATCCATCGAGCCTTTGAAAAAATTGCCGAGAGAAGACCGTTGTATCAAATCACGCCGCTCACCGACCGGTTGAACTATTGTTCTTCCCCCATCAACAATATGGGTTGGCACCTTACCTGTGAAAAATTACTGGGTGTTCAAACACCTAAACGTGTTGATTATCTAAGGGTCATCATCATGGAATTGGCGCGCATTTCAGACCACCTGATTTGCAATTCAATTGTTGGGGTGGACAGTGGCGCTTATTCCGGCTTCTTATACCTGATGCAATTCAGGGAGTTGATTTATGAAATTTACGAGGAAGTGTGTGGATCCAGGTTGACTACCAACATTGGCCGTATCGGAGGATTTGAGCGCAATTTCACCAACGCGGCTTTCGAAAAACTCGAGAAATTCTTAGATAAAAAGAGCGGTTATCCCGCGCAGTTAAAAGAATTTGAAAACTTATTTACCCGCAACCGTATTTTCATGGAACGCACCATTGGTTGCGGACCAATTACTGCTGAAAGAGCCATGAATTATGGCTTTACAGGCCCCAATTTGAGGGCAGCCGGTGTGGATTATGACGTACGTGTACAATCGCCTTATTCCAGTTACGAAGATTTTGATTTTACCATCCCGGTGGGCAACACCGGTGATTGTTATGATCGTTTTTTGGTCCGCAATGAAGAAATGTGGCAGAGTTTGCGCATCATCGAACAGGCTTATCAGAAAGTACAAGCTTTCAAAGGGGCTGAATCGGAGGTGTTCCATGCCGACGCGCCTGCCTATTACTTGCCTGAAAAGAAAGATGTATACACCAAAATGGAGGCATTGATTTATCATTTCAAGATAGTCATGGGTGAAACCAATATTCCAGCCGGTGAAGTATACCATTCGGTAGAAGGGGCCAACGGTGAGTTGGGTTACTATTTAATCAGTGATGGTGGCCGTACGCCTTATCGTTTGCATTTCCGCAGACCTTGCTTCATTTATTACCAGGCCTATCCCGAATTGATCAAAAACGGCATGTTGAGTGATGCAGTCATTACAATGAGTAGTTTGAATTTGATAGCGGGTGAGTTGGACGCTTAATTGAAAAAAAAGACGCAGAATTTATAAAAGATGATACAGTTTAAAGAATCAAGTTTGTCAAGGGTCAACGAAATCATTGCTCGCTATCCACAGGGCAAACAAAAAAGCGCATTGCTTCCGGTGTTGCACATGGCTCAGGTGGAATTTGGGGGTTGGTTGGATGTACCTGTGATGGATTATGTGGCTTCGCTTTTGCAAATTGATCCGATTGAAGTATATGAAGTAGCGAGTTTTTACAGCATGTACAACCTAAAGCCCGTGGGCAAATACGTATTTGAAGTTTGTCAAACAGGCCCTTGCATGTTGAATGGAAGTGATGATATAATTGGATACATCAAACAGCAACTCAACATTGGAGTGGGAGAAACCACCCCCGATGGGATGTTCACCCTCAAAACAGTAGAATGTTTAGGCGCTTGCGGGTATGCGCCTATGATGCAATTGGGTAAAACTTATCGTGAGCACTTGACCAAAGAAAAAGTAGATTCTATCATTGAAGAGTGCAGAGCAAAAGCGAATTAATACAATGGGAAGAAAATTATTATTAGAAAAAGCAAAGGTAGAAGGCATTCGTCATTTTGATGTATATCGCCGTGAGGGTGGTTATCGCAGTGTAGAAAAAGCTTTCAAGATGACACCCGAATCAATTGTAGATGAGGTTAAAAAAAGCGGTCTCAGGGGAAGAGGTGGTGCCGGTTTCCCGACTGGAATGAAGTGGAGTTTTTTGGCCAAGCCCGAAGGGGTGCCCCGTTACCTGGTGTGCAATGCAGATGAGAGCGAGCCGGGTACTTTTAAGGATAGATATCTGATGGAGTTCATTCCTCACTTGTTGATTGAAGGAATGATTGTTTCATCTTTTGCCCTAGGTAGTAATTCGAGCTATATATACATCCGTGGCGAGTACGACTGGATTGCCGACATCTTGGAAGTTGCCATCGCGGAGGCCAAACAAAATGGTTGGCTCGGCAAGAATATTCAAGGCAGTGGATTTGATTGTGAATTATATGTGCAGAGAGGCGCCGGTGCATACATCTGCGGAGAAGAAACCGCTTTGCTCGAATCATTGGAGGGCAAGCGTGGCAACCCCCGCATCAAGCCACCCTTTCCTGCGGTAAAAGGATTGTGGGGTTGTCCAACTGTGGTGAACAATGTAGAAACACTCGCAGCTGTCGTTCCCATTATCAACGAAGGCGGAGAACAATATGCAAGCATCGGTATCGGCAAATCAACCGGTACCAAACTGATTTCTGCTTGCGGCAACATCAACAAGCCGGGCATCTATGAAATTGACATGACCATCTCCGTGGAAGAATTTATTTACAGTGACGAATATTGCGGCGGCATACCCAATGGCAAAAGATTGAAAGCCTGCATTCCTGGCGGATCTTCTGTCCCCATTTTGCCGGCCAACTTGCTCTTGACTACTGCCAAAGGAGAGAAGCGTTTGATGAATTACGAAAGCCTGAGTGATGGAGGATTTGCAACCGGCAGCATGATGGGTTCCGGCGGTTTCATTGTGCTGGACGAAGACCAGTGCATTGTAAAGCACACCTATACATTGGCAAGGTTTTATCGCCATGAAAGCTGTGGTCAATGCAGTCCCTGCAGAGAAGGCACCGGCTGGATGGAAAAGATTTTACTCAATATCGAAAACGGGAAAGGGAAAATGAGTGACATCGATTTGCTCTGGGATATTCAAAGAAAGATTGAAGGAAATACCATTTGCCCATTGGGAGATGCTGCTGCTTGGCCAGTGGCAGCTGCTATCAGGCATTTCCGTGATGAGTTTGAATGGCATGTAAACAATCCTGAAAAATGTGTAACCGAAAACTTCGGGCTTAGGCATTATGCAGATCCGATTCATGTGCCAATTGAAAAGAATTAAATTTTACTATTCAAGGTTGATTTATAATTTATGGCTGACGAAACAAAAACAATTAAAGTAACCATCGACAACATCACGCTCGATGTGGCTCCTGGTACAACCATCTTGAATGCTGCCAGAGAAATTGGCGGAGATGTTACACCACCTGCCATGTGCTACTACAGCAAGCTGGAAGGCAGTGGAGGAAAGTGTCGTACTTGCCTGGTGGAAGTGGCTGCTGGTTCAGCTGCTGACCCAAGACCTATGCCTAAGTTGGTCGCCAGTTGTCGCACCACCGTGATGGATGGAATGGTGGTGAAAAACATCACCAGTGAAAAAGTAAAAGATGCTCGGAATGGGGTGGTGGAGTTTTTGTTGCTGAATCATCCGTTGGATTGTCCCATTTGCGACCAGGCCGGCGAATGTCACTTACAAGATTTAGGATACGAACATGGC
>CAZCCN010000111.1:0-259 GCA_964497085.1 uncultured Ferruginibacter sp. | reverse complement strand
GAACATTCAAAAAAGAAGACCTTGGTCCGTACATACAATTGCACATGACACGTTGCATTTTGTGTTACCGTTGTACCTATGTGGCCGATCAGATTACCAATAAACGTGTTCACGGCGTAGTAGACAGGGGAGACCATGCGGCGATCTCCACTTATATTTCCAAAGCGATTGACAATGATTTCAGCGGCAACATGATTGATGTTTGCCCGGTGGGAGCTTTAACAGATAAAACTTTTCGATTTAAAAACCGGGTGTGGTT
>CAZCCN010000110.1:2406-5356 GCA_964497085.1 uncultured Ferruginibacter sp. | reverse complement strand
ATCTTTGTAGTATGCTATCCATCAGTCAAAGAGGCCATGCCATGCCCGCCTCACCCATTCGAAAATTGGTTCCGTTTGCTGAGGCTGCCAAGAAAAAAGGCACCAAGGTATACCACTTGAATATTGGACAACCGGATATTGAAACACCCAAGGCTTGCCTGGATGCGGTCAGGCAATCCAATTTGTCAGTCTTGGAATACAGCCACAGTGCCGGCAATGAAAGTTATCGCAAGAAACTGGTGCAGTATTATGCCAAGAACCACATTCAGGTAACCCCTGAAGAAATCATCATCACCACCGGTGGCAGCGAGGCCATTTTATTTGGATTCATGGCTTGCTTGGACGCCGGGGATGAAGTCATTATTCCAGAACCCTTTTACGCCAATTACAATGGATTTGCAATACAAGCGGATGTAAAAGTCGTTCCCATCGGCAGCAGCATTGAAACAGGCTTTTCCCTGCCACCCATCGAAGAGTTTGAAAAAGCCATCACCCCAAAGACAAAAGCAATTGTGGTTTGCAACCCCAATAATCCAACCGGATATTTGTATAGTGCAGCAGAAATGAATACCCTCAAAGAAATCGTCATCAAGCACAATTTGTTTTTGTTTGCAGATGAAGCCTATCGGGAATTTTGTTATGAGGGCACCCATACCAGCGCCATGCACCTGCAAGGAGCAGAACAACATGTGGTGTTGATGGACACCATTAGTAAAAGGTACAGTGCCTGTGGCGGTCGGATTGGTGCATTGATTACCAAAAACAAAGAAGTGCTTAATGCAGCGATGAAATTTGCACAAGCCAGATTGAGTCCTCCCTACTATGCCCAACTCCTTGGAGAAGCAGCGGTCGATTTGCCCGATAATTACTTTGATACCACCAAACAGGAATACAAATTGCGCAGAGATACCATTGTCAAAAGATTGAATCAAATGGAAGGGGTATTCTGCCCCAATCCGGGAGGTGCTTTTTATGCAATGGCCAGGTTGCCCATCGATGATTGCGATCGGTTTTGTCAATGGTTGTTGGAATCATTCACACACGAAGGATCCACCATTATGCTGGCCCCTGCCACCGGTTTTTACAGCACCCCAGGGTTGGGCAAAAAAGAGGTGCGGCTTGCGTATGTCCTGAATACAGATGCCATCCACAAGGCCATGGATTGTTTGGAGATCGCATTGAAACAATACCCGGGTAGAACCCTCTGATTACTTCGCACCGGGCGGACATACCCTTCTGATAAAATCAGTGTATAACTTGGAAAGGTGCATGCGGGTTCCTTCCCCTTCAGCAATGCTATGGCTGCGATTGGGATATGTCATCACTTCAAATGGCTTGTTGTATTTAACCAATTCGTTGATCAGTTGTTCGGCATTGCTGTAATGCACATTGTCATCACCCGTTCCATGAATCAACAATAAAGATGATTGTAAGTTTTTAGCATAGGTTACTGCCGACCCTTTGATAAAATCTTCCATGTTTTCTTGCGGCAAACCCATGTATCGTTCGGTGTAGATATTGTCATAATTGAGCAGATTGGTCACCGGCGCGATGGCGACACCCGCCCTAAACAATTTTGGATATTGAAACAGGAGATGCAAAGTGGAGGACCCACCACCACTCCAACCCCAAACCGCTACCCTTTCTTTGTCTACAAAAGGATTTTCCAGAATTTTTTTAATTCCCATGCCCATGTCGCGGATATTGATCTGTCCATTTCTTCTATAAATGGCTTTGCGCCAGGCCGCTCCTTTGAGAGAAGGCGTGCCTCTGTTGTCCAATGCTACCTGAATGTAGCCATCCGCTGCCATGCTTCCATCATATAAAAAATTATCGTGGTTGCCATATTCATCAGCAATGGTGATGGCAGCCGGTTCACCATAAACATAAAACACGATGGGATATTTTTTGGTCGAGTCAAAATGATCCGGCTTGTGCATCCATCCATTCAACTCAATGTTGTCGATGGTGGTGATGCTGAAATAATCGACATGCATATCACTGTCTGTTTTGATGCTTTTGCCGATGCTTTTGTTGCTGTTGAGCAACCGGTGCTCGGGCAAACCTACCCATTCGGTTACGACGGGGGTTTGGTGATTGCTAAACGTATGCAATGCGATTTTTCCATTGGGCGAAATCGAATATTCATGGGTGCCTTTGAGCGCGGCATTGCCCACCAGCTCCGCATCGGCTCCCCCAGTTTTGGAAGTACTGTTGATCTTGGTTCTGTACAGATAGAGCTGGGTAGCATCTGAAGGAGAAGCAGAAAAATAGATATAATTGTTCGCTTCATCAATGGACAACAGACTACCGATATCGTAATTTCCTTTGGTCAGCAGTGAGATGGATTTACCATCCCTACTGATTTTATAAAGATGACGCCAGCCGTCCTTTTCACTCACCCAGATAAAATCCTGGCCTTTGTTCACCCAATTCCATCCTTTTGGGTCATCTGTGTTCAAATCTACCCAGGCATCATCACTTTCCGCCCAAAAGGTTTTGGCTGTTCCATCATTTACATTGCAGTACATCAGTTTGCTTTCCTGTTGCTTTCGATCCAGCTGTTGAACAATCAGCTCATCGAATCCGCTCCATTCCATTCTTGGGATATAATGTTGCCTGGGATCTCCCTCAATTTTCATCCAACGAGTGGTGCCGCCTGCAATGGACACGACACCAATTCTTACGGCTGAGGGGGCTTCTCCTACTTTGGGATATTCCACCGGAATGATCCTGGAGTACACCGAATCTGTATTATTAATCATGTAAAAGTCTCTTGTCTTGGTAGCATCCACTTGCCAATAAGCGATTTGTCTGCTATCCGGACACCATCTGAAGCCATCTCTGCAACCAAACTCCTCTTCATACACCCAATCAAATGTCCCGTTGATGAGTTTTCGATTGCCATCAGAAGTCAGTTTCTTGGTTTTGCCGGTGGCCATGTCTTCCA
>CAZCCN010000110.1:0-2396 GCA_964497085.1 uncultured Ferruginibacter sp. | reverse complement strand
TGCTACATTTTTACCATCGGGTGCTATTTTGGCAAACATCAAAGATTGGGAAGGAAGGTTTTTTCCCAATTGCCTCAATTCATTTTTTGTCATATCCAGGATCCAATAATCACCCCTGGTATGATAACGCCACACTTTTGCGGTATGGACAAACAATAACAATTTGGTGTTGTCGTTGCTCCAATCGTATGATTGCGGAATCAAACCCTCTGTAGCACCCTTGGGGGTTAATTGATCTTTTCTGATGAGCACGGTTTCGTTTTCTGACTTGGGATCTACCCTCACGATGTTACCATTGCTGAATTTTGTATATCCTTGTCCGTCTGATGTCCAGCGAATGTCTTTCTTTTGTGCCTGCACCAGCTGGGCAAACAACATCAACACGCATACAAATTGTACAAAGCGTTTCATACTTAACTTTTTAGTAGAAATAAAAATACACAAATACTATTGGTTTGATTGACCGTTCCCGTAAAAAGTAACATAATTTTACAGATAAGATGCATTTGAAATGGAAAAGGAAAAACTGAGACTGGACAAATACTTATGGGCCATTCGATTGTTTAAGACTCGTTCGTTGGCCGGCGAAGCCTGTGACAAAGGATTGGTGAAGATGAGCGGCAACACCTTGAAAGCTTCTAAAAATGTGCTGGCAGGAGAAACATATGAAGTCAAGACAAAAGCAAAAAAATGGCTGATTCAAGTAACGGGGCTCTTGCACAAAAGAGCCGCTTACTCAGAAGCGATCCAATTCTATTCAGACATCACCCCTCAGGAAGAAATAGAAAGAATTACTTTTGAGGCGGCTGCTTTTCACACTGGTAAGCGACTGAGCAAAGTGGGCCGTCCAACCAAAAAGAATAAAAGAGATTTGGATGCCTTTCTGGGCAATTAAATGAGCATACGATGAAAATAGACATCATTACTGTAGTACCCGATTTACTCAATGGGCCCTTTTCCCATTCTATTCTGAAAAGAGCACAAGAAAAACAATTGCTGCAGGTCAATGTCATCAACCTCAGAGACTACACCACCTATGCAAGGGCGCAAGTGGATGATTACCCCTTTGGTGGTGGCGCCGGCATGGTGATCATGATCGAGCCATTGGTCAACGCGCTGGAGCAACTGCAGCAGCAAACCACCTACGATGAGGTCATCTATTTAACACCTGATGGAAAGACGCTGAATCAAAAAATGGCCAATCAGCTTTCCCTGAAAAAAAACCTGCTGCTGATTTGCGGTCATTACAAAGGCATCGACCAGCGTTTCAGGGATCATTTCGTTACCCAAGAAATTTCAATTGGTGATTATGTGCTCAGTGGAGGCGAATTGGCCGCTGCGGTGCTAACAGATGCCATTGGCAGACTGATTCCAGGTGTATTGAATGATGAAACCTCTGCGCTGACAGATTCTTTCCAGGACAATCTCCTTGCCCCGCCTGTCTTTACCCGACCCGAAAATTTCAAAGGCTGGACCGTCCCTTCCGTATTGCTCAGCGGAAACCATCAAAAAATAGAAGAGTGGAGACATGAGCAAGCCCTATACCGCACCAAAGAAAAAAGACCCGATTTATTGAATGATTAACCTGCGTGCTTTGGCATGCAATGCTTCCCCCAAGAATGGACACCAACCCTAATCGGTGTATATTTGAACATAAACCCAATTGTATGGCCTCTCTGCACATTCAAGGCAATATTGTAGACATATTCAATCAGCAAATTTTTTATGGCAGTTTAACGGTTACCAATGGACGCATTCAATCATTGGTAAAAGAAGGTCCCGAACGAGCAGAAGCAAACTATCTCCTTCCCGGATTCATTGACAGCCATGTGCACATTGAAAGTTCCATGTTGGTTCCTTCAGAATTCGCAAGGCTCGCGGTGGTGCATGGAACCGTTGGAACCATCAGCGATCCGCATGAGATTGCCAATGTCTGTGGGATGGAAGGTGTCCAATACATGATAAAAAACAGCCAAACCGTACCCTTTAAATGCAGGTTTGGGGCACCCAGCTGTGTTCCTGCAACTGTTTTTGAAACAGCCGGCGCCACCCTTGATTCGACAGATGTGGCATCCCTGCTGGCCATGCCTGAAATCAAATACCTCAGCGAAATGATGAATTTTCCCGGAGTGCTGCACAAAGATCCTGAGGTGATGAAAAAAATTGCTGCTGCCCAAAAATACAACAAGCCGGTTGACGGTCACGCACCTGGTTTAATCGGAACATTGGCCAAACAATATATTGATGCAGGCATCAGTACCGATCATGAATGCTTCACAAAAGAAGAAGCCCTTTGCAAACTTCAATATGGAATGAAAATCCTGATTAGAGAAGGAAGTGCGGCTAAAAATTTTGAAGCATTGATTGAATTGCTTCATGACCATGCTGATCATATA
>CAZCCN010000109.1:2803-5431 GCA_964497085.1 uncultured Ferruginibacter sp. | reverse complement strand
ACCAAAGCTTCTGCAATAAATCCAACCATCAAATAGCGGCTGTTCAATGAGGCCACCAAAAAAGCATTTCCCATTTGAAACAAATAGAGAAAAGGCAGACCTACTATCCTGATTTTGAGAAAACTCATTTCGGCAGGGTAACTGGAAGGTTGTGCTACTTGCTGAAGGATAAAGGGTGAGACAAACCAGGTAAATGCAATAAAGAACAAAGCCAGCTGCAAGCTCATTCGAATGCCTTGGGTCAGTATGGTTTTAAAAAAATCACTTTTGCCCGCACCCGCATAATTAGAAAAAACAGATTGAAGCGCATTGTTGAGTCCGTGTCCAGCAACGGCAAAAATCAAATAAAAAACACCTGTAATACCGGCATTTCCCAAGGCCTCATTGCTCAAATGCCCCAAAAAAATACTATTGATCAACAGATTGATTTGCGGCACCAAAATCGCTAAAGTAATGGGCAAGGCAATGGAAAGAATCTGTTTATTGTTGACTTCAACCCTCAGGTCATTATTTACTGCACTTGTTTCCATAAAGTAGCAAAATTATTCTAATTTTACGGCTATAAATCAATTGCTTGAAAACTATTTATGAAATTCCTGCTCAGGGTGAAATGCCGCAAAATCCGGCACGGCTGATTGAAATCAGCGAAACCGGCATGACCCTCTGTTGGACGAGCAAGGAGGGTAGTCAAATTGATGGCATTGCCGTATACGGATTTGAAGAGGGAGAGCCACTTATAAAGCAACTCAATGCAGTCATTGAGAAACACCCATCTCAAACGACATCACCCGAAACGGTGAAGGTTTACTTTAATACACCACATACGATCTTGGTTCCAAATGAACACTACCATGAAGGCCAACAAGCCCAAATGCTGACCCTGTTATTTGGTTCACAACAGCAACATGTTATGTATGCCGATGAGGTTATTGAAAAAGGGATCCACCATGTTTATTCAGTGCCCGAAACAATTGACCAAACATTGAGAGTCGCTTTTCCCCGAGCTGCGTTTGCTCATTCCAATACCAAACTGATTCAACAAACACAGAAAGGCAACCAGTTGCAATGTGTTGTTTTTTACGATATGGTAAAATTCATTCTGTATAAAAATGATTCGTTGCAATTGATTCAACAATATCCATTCAACACACCCGAAGATGTGGTTTATCACGCCCTAAACGCCTGTCAACAATTTGATCTTTTGCCCGATCAAACATCACTACTCTTGAGCGGGATGATTGTAGCCGATTCTCAGTTGTACAAACAACTATATAATTATTTTATCGACATACAATTCGACCAGGTTCCAAACCAAATGACTTTGGCGAAAAGCCTGCAGGAATTTCCCCCTCATTTCTTCAGCCATTTAACAAAATTGGTTTCATGAGAATCATCAGTGGCATACATGGAGGAAGACGCATTTCACCGCCCGCTAAAATGCCTCATACAAGGCCAACTACAGACATTGCCAAAGAAGGGCTTTTCAATATCATACAAAACAATCTTTCCATCGAAACCATTCATTCTTTGGATCTGTTTGGCGGAACCGGTTGCATCAGCTATGAATTGGCGAGCAGGGGCGCTCCAGAGCTTACCATTGTGGAGAAAGACCCAGCTATGTACGCCTTTATCAAAAAAACAGCCGAAACCTTGGCATTTGAGCATTTCAAAGTAATCAAATCGGATGTGTTCAATTTTATCGACACTTGTAAGGAGCAGTACGACTTCATTTTTGCAGGTCCTCCTTATGCACTTGCAACCATTGACGAGCTTCCCATTCGCATATTCAAAAACAACCTTTTGCGCAAAGGGGGATGGTTTATTTTAGAGCATACGCCCAGAAACGACTACAAGAAATTCGACTTTTATAAAACAGAAAGAAATTACGGCACCACCATTTTTTCCATATTTATCCAGCCATAATGGGTACATAACATGCTTAAAAAAGAACTAAGAAAAATATATGGTGCCAAAAGAGCTGCCCTGGATCCTGTTCTGCGAGAAAAATGGCAGGACATGATGCTCATTCAATTCCAAAGACTGCCCATTGATATACCCGGTGTTATTTTTTCCTATGCGGCCATGGAAACTGAGTTTGATCCACAAATCATTCTGGATTTCTGCTTGTTCAAAAGGCCCGACCAGCAGATTGCCTTACCCGTGATTGAGCCCGCCAACCATACCATGAAATGCGTCAGGGTGAAAGAAGACACACTCTTTTCACTGAATCAATATGGCATTCCTGAACCATCAGGCCAGGATGAAATTCCTGCCCAAGCATTAGAAGCGGTGTTTGTACCTTTGCTGGCTTTTGATGAAAGAGGCTATCGGGTAGGATATGGGAAAGGATACTATGACCGTTTTTTGGAACAATGCAGTCAACAAACGCTTAAAATTGGTTTTAGTTTTTTTGAGTGCTGCGAACCCATATCGGATATAGATCGCTTTGACATTCGTTTAGATTATTGTGTAACCCCTGTAAAAAACTATATTTTCACCAAGTAAATCAAATAGTCCGTTGCTTAAAAGTTTTAGATATTTTTTATTCCCTTTATCATTAGTGTACGGCGCAGCTGTATGGCTAAGGAATCAATTGTACGATCAACATATCTTCAAATCTGCCCAATT
>CAZCCN010000109.1:0-2781 GCA_964497085.1 uncultured Ferruginibacter sp. | reverse complement strand
AAACACCGATGACAGAGTATCTAATCAACTTGCTGAAAGACCGCTACCGAATCGCCACCTTGAGCAGGGGCTACAAAAGAAAAACAAAAGGATTTGCCATTGCCAATGAAAATACAACCGCCATTGAAATTGGGGATGAACCCATGCAATTTCATCAGAAATTTCCTTCCATTACAGTAGCTGTTGGTGAAGAAAGAATTGTGGCCATTCCTCAACTATTGCAATCCAAACCCGAAACTGAAGCCATCATCTTGGACGATGGTTTCCAACACCGAACAGTGCAGGCCGGGATGAACATCATACTGACGGATTATATAAACTTGTATTCCAGAGACCTGATGTTACCCGCTGGAGACTTACGGGATATTAAGAAAAGTAGCCAAAGAGCAGACATCATAGTCGTGACCAAATGCAAAGAATCCTTAACAGCCAAAGAAAAGGAGCAATTGCACAAAGAATTGCATGTCTTACCACATCAAACACTTTATTGCACTGCTATCGCGTATGGCAAGCCCTATCATCTTTTCAATCAAACAACATGCACCATTGATGACAACACAGATGTATTGTTGTTGTGTGGCATAGCCAATCCAAAACCCTTAAAAGATCATCTAGCATCGATCACACATACGTATGAAATGATTCGCTTCCCTGATCATCATATTTTTTCTACAGACGACCTGGTTGAAATCAAACAACATTTTAATTCCATTCAATCTTCAAAAAAAATCATTATCACCACAGAGAAAGATGCGGTTAGACTGGAGAAGTTTGGAAAAGAGATTGCCGATTATCCGATTTATGTATTGCCCATCACCCATCAGTTTTTACTGGAAGAGCAAGATGCATTCAACCAACAAGTACTCCAATTTGTAGACACCTACAAAAAATAACATGGGTCTGTTAAAAACATTAACAAAGAACAGGGGAAAAAATGATGAAATTGCATCCAAAGAATAGCCCATCCAACTTATTCAAGAAACGAATGAAACACCTGATTGCTTTACCATTTTGTCTGCTGCTTGCATTCAGTGGTTTTTCCCAACAAAACCTTTCCATCAGTGGAAAGGTGATTAATTTTGAGGGCCCATTGTCCAATGCCACTGTTTCCTTGGTATATGCCGAAGGGGGCGACACCCTCAAAACACTCACCAATGAAAAGGGGATCTTCCAATTCAATGCCGTAGCCCGAAAGAAAATAGTCTTGTCGGTCTCATATATCGGCTACAAAACCTTAATTAAAAATTATAATTATACAAAAGAACAATCACCTCAGTTACTGGAAGACATCTTCCTGCAACCCACAAGTGACATGCTTTCCAATATCACTTTATCTTCCCAAAAAGTGCAGATCAAAGAAGATACTGTCTCTTACAGAATCGACAGCACGATGTACAGAAAAAATGACAATGTAGAAGCATTGCTCAAAAATTTACCAGGCATACAAGTGGACAAAGACGGGACCGTCACTGCGCAAGGCAAGCAAGTAACCAAAGTAAAAGTAAACGGAAAGGATTTCTTCAGTGGCGATGTCACCACAGCCACCCGAGAGTTAAACGCTGACATGGTAGATCGTGTACAGATTATTGATGATTATGGAGATCAAGCTGCATTTACAGGCATCAAAGACGGAGACCCTTCCAAAACCTTAAACATTGAATTAAAAAAGGATAAAAACAAAGGATATTTCGGCAATATGACAGCAGGAGCCGGTACCAAAGACCGGTATCAAGAATCCATATCCATCAACAAATTCAACAATAACCAGCAGATTTCTATTCTTAGCAACCTCAACAACACCAATGCAAGTCTGTTCAATTTCGGCTCCATGGGTGGTTCCATCGGCAATATGATGAGTGGAATGGCAAGGTCTATGGGCATAGGTAGAGGAGGGAGTGGAGTGGCCTCTGTCATTGGAAATGCAGGTAACAACAACGGAATCAGTGCCACCAAATCTATCGGTATCAATTACAGAGATGACTGGGGCAGTAAGGTGTCTGTGTATGGAAATTATAGTTATTCCAACAAGAACAACAACACCCTTACCCAATCCACACAACAAAGCATCTTTGAGAACAATACCAGTGATTATGTTCAGCAATCCAACAACAATACCCTTACCGAAAACCATCGGTTTGCATTCAACCTCGAATATAAGATTGACTCTATGAATTACCTGAAGCTGAGTCCATCTGTTTCCTATAATACAACCAATACCGCATACACATCCGATTTTTCGAATACGCTCAATCAAAATATCAAAATGTCGGATGGGTCGATGAATGACAGCTCGCTTTCCAAAAGTCCCAATCTAAACATGTCGATCCTGTTCAACCATCGCTTCAAAAAGAGAGGCAGAACTTTGTCGTTGAATATAAATGGCGGAAAATCCTCTACTCAATCCGATGAAGATTATTACAACCTGACCACCATCTATCCACCGATTGGGGTCAGCTTCGATACCAAGTTGTTTCAGTATTTGACACAGGACAATCAAAATCAAAATTATGGGATGAAGGTTTCGTACACAGAGCCATTGTCTAAAAAAAGAAGCATAGAACTGAATTATGCTTATAATTATCAATTGGTGGGAAATGATCGGGAAACCTTCAATATTGACCCGTTAACGGGCGTTTCAACTTATGTAGACTCTTCCAGCAATATTTATGACAACATCTATAAAACCAATCGGGTAGGGGTCAACTTTAGAACCAATGAAAAAAAATACAATTACACCATTGGACTTTCCGCACAACCTGCCTCCATTCAAACAAATTCTAA
>CAZCCN010000108.1:3894-5451 GCA_964497085.1 uncultured Ferruginibacter sp. | reverse complement strand
AAAAATGCAAAGAATTTCACTTGCCCTACAATCACTACAACACCTTGCATGAGGCGTTGTTTTCCCATTTCAGGGTCATGCATCAATTGGGCAGAAGGCCAATGGAAAAGAAAGTACTGAAAGCCCAACTGGCTTAATTACGGCTTGTATTTAGCTTCCCGAACGATCACCGATGGGTCTGCTTGCATCAATTGTTGCAAGGTGGTTTCCGGCAATTTTTTCATGTAAACTTTTATCATTTGCCATCCGATAAAGGCGCCAATGTTTCCGGGTGCCGATTCCCCCAATTCCTGTGTCTTGGGACTTTCGCCAATATAATTTTTAATGATATTGATGTCAACCGTTTGAAGCAGGTTGTTTTGAATGAACAGGTTCCAAATGGAGGCTTCGTGTTCATAGCAGCCTTTGAGCTGGTCTTCGGTATAGCCGATGAGTTGATGTGCACTTTTGTACGGAAGCAGTTTGCTCAGGACATACAATCGTTTTCCTTTTTCAATCATTTGGTTGATCAGGGGTTGGTCTTCTAATTTTTCGGGATACATATCAGCTACGACGTTTTTCATGCAGTTGATCACAATGTATTCCGGTGTAAACATGTTGGAAATGTAGCGAGGATATATTCCGGCAACCCATTCGGATTGATAAAGTGAAAAGTCTTTGCCGAGGTGGTGATGTAGCCCTATTAAAAATGCATCATCTGAAATGGCGTCTCCATATCCATCGAGTGGTCCGATATACGTAATCAGTTTTTCAGGCAGTTGATAAGAAGGAAAATAATATTTGCAAAACTGCATGGACTGCATAATTTCCTTTTCGTAAGGCGTAAAGTCATTGAAAATATTTTCAGCTGAATCAAACACATTTTGATAGCTTCTGATGAAGCTTTTCGTATAATCAGCCAACGTGTCTTTTGGCCACCTGGGATCAGCTTCCAGGATGGTAAACAAGAACATCTGGCTGGCGTTGGGTTGTTTTTCCATCAATACCTGCAGCTGGTTGGTCAACTGATTGGTATCCAATGAAAACAGTGCTTTTTCAAACCTTTCTGTGTGCAGTTTGACTGGTATATTTGAAACGTCGGGGATGGCTTCATGGTTTGAACATGAAAAAAAAAGGAAGATAGTGGTCAAACAAACTAGTAAACGCATACAAATAATTTAACTTTGCAAAGTAAAGATTTTAAACAGTAGTGTAAAGTTAATGTGCGCCCAAATTAACCAAATGAAAATATTTTTAGCCCAGCAGAATTATCATATTGGAAATTTTGAACAGAATACCCAAAAGATAATCGATGCCATTCAACGGGCCAAGCAGGATCGGGCGGATTTGATTGTGTTCAGTGAATTGTCTGTGTGCGGATATCCTCCCCGGGATTTTCTTTATTTTAATGACTTCATCGATCAATGCAACCAAAGCATTGAGAAAATCCGTGCCGCCGCCACAGGTATAGCTGTGCTGGTGGGTGCCCCGCAACGCAATCCCAATAAAGAAGGAAAAGACCTTTTCAATGCAGTCTATTTTTTGGCAGAGGGTGCTATCCAACAGGTTATTCATAAA
>CAZCCN010000108.1:3247-3882 GCA_964497085.1 uncultured Ferruginibacter sp. | reverse complement strand
TGCCCACTTATGATGTGTTTGACGAGGACAGGTATTTTGAACCTGCCCAATCCTGGAATGTGGTTGAATACAAAGGAAGAAAAATAGCGGTCACCATTTGTGAAGATATCTGGAACCTGGGAGACAATCCATTGTACACTCGTTGTCCGATGGATGCATTGGTGCGTCAAGCGCCCGATTTGATGATCAATCTTTCAGCTTCCCCTTTTGATTATGCGCACGACGAACATCGAAAAGCCATTATCAAAGCCAATGTGTTAAAGTATCAGATTCCTTTGTTGTATTGCAATGCCGTGGGCAGTCAAACGGAAATCGTTTTTGATGGCCATTCACTTGTTTTTGACAAGAAGGGAAACCTCTGCGGGGAATTGGCCAGCTTCCAGGAGGATTACCAGTCTTTTGATGTTCATCCTGATGGCAGCATACAACAGCCCGTGATAGAACCTGTTGACTCGATTCCTGGACTGGAAGGTACACCTGCTATTTTTCTGCCAGCTTCGCACATTTCTTCAGTGTATGAAGCCTTGGTGTTGGGCATACGGGATTACTTTTCTAAAATGGGCTTTTCCAAAGCCATCTTGGGCAGTAGTGGAGGCATTGACAGCGCTGTTACCCTTGCCTTGGCTGTTGCGGCC
>CAZCCN010000108.1:0-3237 GCA_964497085.1 uncultured Ferruginibacter sp. | reverse complement strand
AAGTGACGGCAGTAGCTATGCCCTCGGGTTACTCGTCTGAGCATTCCCTTTCAGATGCGAAGCTGCTCAGTAGCCGCTTGCAAAACCCTTTTCATTTGGTGCCTATACAAGGGATTTACGATGCTTTTACAAAGGAATTGGATCCTTTGTTTCATGGGCTTCCTTTTAATGTCGCTGAAGAAAATCTTCAAAGCAGGTCAAGGGGTAATTTGTTAATGGCCATCGCCAATAAATTCGGTATGATTTTGCTCAATACGTCCAACAAAAGCGAATTGGCAACCGGTTATGGTACTTTATATGGAGACATGGCAGGTGGATTGGGTGTTTTGGGTGATTGCTATAAGACGCAGGTTTATGAGTTGGCTCGTTATATCAATACCGAAGCTGAAATCATTCCGACGAATATCATTCAAAAGGCGCCCAGTGCAGAACTGCGACCGAACCAAAAGGACAGCGACAGTTTGCCCCCCTACGAAATCTTGGACCCTATTTTATTCCAATACATTGAACAGGCCAGCGGTCCTCAAACCATCAAAGCCCTTGGGTACGATTCGGCCTTGGTGGATCGCATCTTGAAAATGGTGAATGTAAATGAATATAAAAGAAACCAGTTTTGTCCCATCATCAGGGTTTCTCCCAAGGCATTTGGCGTGGGAAGAAGGATGCCGATTGTTGGTAAATATTTGACCTAATGCACCAATGAAAATGAACCATTCTATTCTTTCATCCATATTGACTCACTTATAACCAACCAGTTTATGCGGGCAATCGTATACAAATCTACGGGCAGTTGGTATGTGGTTAAAAACCAGGAGGGTCTATTTTTCAATGCGCGGATCAAGGGCAAATTCAAAATAGAAAGCATCTCGTCCACCAATCCGATTGCAGTGGGAGATGTGGTTGAAATTGAAAACGAGCAGGATGCTGAGAGCACGGTCATTACCGCTATTTACGATCGTACAAATTATATCAACCGGGTGTCTCCCCACAATCCCAACCTGCACCACATCGTTGCCTCTAATATCGATCAGGCCATGCTATTTGCAACGCTCAAAGAACCCAAAACGTCTCTTGGTTTCATCGATCGATTTTTGATCACGGCTGAAGCCTATGACATCCCAGCCATTATTGTCTTCAACAAAATGGATCTTTTTGAAGAAAAGGAACTGGAACAGCTGGCCATGATTCGAACTATATACGAGCCCATCGGCTACACCATCCAGTGCATCAGTTTGTCTGAGAATAAGGGCGTGGATGTGGTAGAGCAATTATTGAAGAACAAGATTACTTTGCTGAGTGGACATTCGGGTGTTGGCAAATCAACGTTTATCAATTACCTGTTTCCATCCCTTGCCTTGAAAACACAGGAAGTAAGCGAGTCAAGCGGAAAGGGTATGCATACCACCACCTTTGCGGAAATGTTTGACCTTCCCTTTAGCGGGCAAATCATCGATACACCGGGCATCAGGGAGATGGGCTTGGTGAATATGGCCAAACAAGAACTCGCGCATTATTTTCCCGAGATGAAAAACCTGATGAACGATTGTCAGTTCAATAATTGCAAGCACATCAATGAACCAGGTTGTGCGGTAAAGCTTGGGGTGCAAAAAGGATCCATCCATCCAGAAAGATATGTCAGCTATCTAAACATCCTGGATTCCATCGTGGATAAAAAATACTAATATGATTTACGTCCGCCTTTGTACTTGGCTTTGTTGCTGGCACGAATGGCTTTCTCGTCTCCTGCTGCAATGCGTTCGGCTCCGATGGCAGCACCACTGGTAGGACAGCCAACCTTTTCCTTTTTTCTAAAAATAAAACAGCTGGATAGGCTTGTGGCAATAAAAATAAGCAGCAATATTTTTTTCATATCTTGAAGATAATAATTGTTGAAAGAATAAAAAGGAAATCTTTACAGATCCTTGAACCATTCACTGTATTTGACATAATTATTCGCGATACGATTGATTTCTCCGCTGATCAATTCCTTGCTGATGTCTTTCACTTTTTTGGCGGGTACCCCTGCGTAAATGCTTCCAGGTTCAATCACGGTATTTTCCAGCACCACGGCTCCTGCGGCGATAATGCTGTTGCTGCCCACCCGAACGTTGTCCATCACAATCGCGCCCATTCCAATCAGTACATTTTCTTCCACCATACAACCATGCACAATGGCATTGTGTCCAATGCTCACATTGTTGCCAATGACGGTTTTTGTTTTTTGGTAGGTGCAGTGAATGATGGCCCCATCTTGCACATTTACCTTATTTCCCATGACAATGCTGTTGACATCGCCTCTTACCACGGCGTTGAACCAAATGCTGCAATGGTCACCCATGGTAACGTCTCCCACGATGGTAGCATTGGGTGCGATAAAACAATTTGTACCCATGGTTGGGCTGATTCCATTGACGGGATAAATGATTGGCATATTCCTGTTTTGGTGCTGCATATGAATGTGTAATAATTGATGTGTTTATTATACATCAAAATAATATCTTGCATGAAATTACAACATTGTATTCCTTTTTGATGCAATGATTTAAGGGTATATAAAGATGAATCAAAGACAATTGTTTTTACAGCATGTGGGTCAAACCTCCGAAGCGCCTTTGTGTTTGAATATCGTAAAAGCTTCGGGTAGCCACATGTGGGATGCAGACGGAAAGGAATACATCGATCTGATTGCGGGCATCAGTGTTTGCAATATTGGACACTGTCATCCTGCGGTGGTCTCGGCTATCCAATCACAATCGGAATCCTATTTGCATATCATGGTGTATGGCGAATTGATAGAGAATCCACAAGTCAACTATGCCAGTTTCCTGGCCCAACACCTGCCCTCCACTTTGAATGCTATTTTTTTTACTGCCAGTGGGAGCGAAGCCACAGAAGGTGCCATGAAGTTGGCCAAGCGGGTTACAGGAAGAACACAAATCGTTTCTTTCAAAAATTCTTATCACGGCAGTACACAGGGGGCTTTGAGCATCATGGGTAGCGAGTATTGGCAACAAGCCTTTCGGCCCCTTCTTCCTGGAATGATACAGTTGCCATATAATTCTTTTCCGGAACTGGAACAGATTACAGAACAAACAGCCTGTGTCGTTGCTGAAACCATTCAAGCCGAAGCAGGTGTAAACCTTCCTTCCGAAGCGTGGTTAAAAGCCCTGCGCAAACGATGCGACGAAACGGGGACTTTGCTGGTATTGGATGAAATTCAGACGGGTTTTGGCAGAA
>CAZCCN010000107.1:3063-5478 GCA_964497085.1 uncultured Ferruginibacter sp. | reverse complement strand
ATGGACTAGCGCAGATCCTTTCTTGAAAGGTATTTATGCCCGTCCTATCTATAACATCACGTTGATCAACGAATACCTTCGTGAAGCCACAGATGCTAAACTGGCCGAAAGGGGTATCACGGGTACAGATGCTGATGACATCAGAAAATCGGTAGCGGAAGCTCGATTCCTAAGAGCCTTCAACTACTGGGTTATGATGGATTTGTTTGGTAAATCTACTTTCATCACCGAAAGTGATTTGATTGGAGCTTACACACCACAAGAAATCAGCAGGGCCGATTTGTATACTTATGTAGTAAATGAGTTGACCGATATTGAAAGCTCATTGGCTACTTCCAGAACCATGGAGTATGGTCGTGTAGACCAATCTGCTGCTTGGGCATTATTGGCGCGTATCTATCTGAATGCTGAAGTGTACACAGGTACATCCAACTTCAACGGCGCAGTAACTTACGCTAAAAAAGTAATTGATGCTGGTTATACGCTTCATAACAATTACAGAGAATTGTTCATGGCGGATAATGACAAATGCACAGACGAATTGATTTACGCTATCAATTGCGATGGCTTGCATACCCAAGCCTATGGTAACACTACTTTCTTTGTGCATTGCGCTTCTGGCGACGATCACAATGACTATGGAGTGGGCGGCGGCTGGTATGGATACCGTTCTACCAAGGGCTTGGCCGATAAGTTTCCTGATTTGACAGGTGCTACGGATGCAAGAGCCATGTTTGTTACTTCTTCATTCGGTGTATCTGCCGGTCAAATTGAAATTGCTGATATCGGCAATTTCAGCAATGGCTTGCATGTGAACAAGTACAGAAACATTCGTTCTGATGCAGGAGCGGTTTCTGACCCTCAGCGTAATTTCTCCGATGTAGATTTCCCTGTATTTCGTTTGGCTGAAATGTATTTGATCTATGCCGAAGCAACCCTTCGTGGTGGCAATGGTGATGCAAGTTTGGCATTGGGATATGTAAACGCCTTGAGAGAAAGGGCTTTTGGCAACACCAGTGGCAACATCAGCTCTCCTCAATTGACTTTGGATTTTATCCTGGATGAAAGAGCAAGGGAATTGTACTGGGAAGGTCATCGTCGTACCGATTTGGTTCGTTACGGATTGTTGACTTCTGCTACTTATTTATGGCCTTGGAAAGGGGATGTGCCTTCAGGAACATCAGTGGATGATAAATACAATTTATTCCCGATCCCTGCTGCCAACAGAACGGCCAATCCTAATTTGACACAAAACCCAGGTTATTAATTTAATATTCAAATATTAAAAAGCACACCATGAAAAATATATTTAATAAACTAACCTTGATTGGCGCCTTGGCCCTCTTCTTGACATCTTGTAAAAAAGATGAAAACAGAATTGAATACCTTGGCGGTACCAATCCGACTATTTCTGCCAATAAAACCGGTAGCATTCCTTTGTCATATTTAACAAAGGACGATGAAGCAGTAACCTTCAGCTGGACCAATCCTGAATACCAGTTCACAACCGGTATCAGCTCTCAGGATGTAAACTACATTCTTGAAATTGATACAGCTGGCACCAACTTCACCAGTCCAAATGTGAAAAAAGTGTCTATCAGCAAAGATCTGTCAACCACTTTTACGCAAAGCCAGTTCAATGACATCTTGTTGAATCAACTGGTTTTGGTGCCTGGAACTACCTACAATGTGGAAGTTCGTGTAACCTCTTCTTTGGTGAACAACAACGCTAAGTTGTCATCTAATGCCTTGAGCTTTACCGCTACTCCGTATGCCATTCCACCAAAAGTAACTCCTCCCGGAACAGCTCCTGACTATCTAGACGGTCAGTTGTTTATGGTAGGTAGTGCAACACCAGGTGGATGGAACAATCCTGTTCCTGTTCCATCGCAACAGTTCACCAGGGTTTCTGCTACTTTGTACGAGCTGACCCTTCCTTTGGTAGGCGGCGGTTCTTATTTATTCTTGCCATTGAATGGCAACTGGGGCTTTAAGTTTGGCTGTTTGGGTGCCAATAATACCAACAATCCAGACGGAGATGACTTCAAGGCAAGCGGTGGAGACTTTGCTGCACCCGCTGCACCTGGTACTTATAAGATCACGGTTGATTTCCAGAGAGGTAAATTCACTGTGGTAAAACAGTAATGAATATTTAGAATCAAATTTAAAATAACAATTATGAAATTATTTTTTAAAACAATCATGTTGGCTGCAGCAGCTGCTGCTTTCATGACTGCTTGTAATAAAGTAGACGATTTGCCCAATTACGGCAATGGAACGGCTCCTCAATTGACTGCTTCAGTTGCTAGCGTTGCGGCTGCCCCTGCTGATTCATCTGCAGACTTAATAACCTTCAGCTGGACCACGCCCGCTTATGCAGCCGATCCTTCTACCTTTAAATATGTAGTGGAAATT
>CAZCCN010000107.1:0-3053 GCA_964497085.1 uncultured Ferruginibacter sp. | reverse complement strand
CAATGGTTTTGCCCATGCTGCTACCAGAACAGTTATCGGCTCATTGTCTACCACCTTTACAGGAAAGGAAATGAACAATGTTTTACTAGGTCTGGGTTTTGCCTTCAACGTAGCAGGTGATGTTGAAGTAAGGGTGATCTCTTCTTACGGAAACAACAACGAACGTTTGACTTCAAACGTGGTTACTGTAAATGCCACACCGTATAAAGTTCCACCCATTGTTCCTTTGCCCCTTTCTCAGCATTTGTATATTGTGGGAGGTGCCACCGATTTCGGATGGAGCAATACAGCGCCTTTTGCTCCTGTTCGCGAATTGACTCGTTTGAACGAAACAACTTGGGCAGGTATTTATCATTTGAATGGCGGACAAGGCTATTTGCTGTTGCCAGATGCTGGAAGCTGGGCCAACAAATACAGCGTACAAGACAACAGTATTCCTGGCGCTGCCAATGCCGGTTCTTTTGGATTTAATTTTCCTCAGGATTTTCCGGGTAATGTTGCTCAGGGAGACAACTGGTACAGAATGACCTTTGATTTCCAGTCTGGCAGATACACTGTCGTAAAAGAAGATCACGCATTGGGAGCGAATCTGTATATCACGGGTGATGCTACCAATGATGGCTGGACAAACAGTCCTTCAGTTGCACAACAGTTTACCCAATTGACCAATGGTATTTTTGAAATTACCATGGCTTTTGTACCTGGTAAATTGTATAAATTCCTTAACACCAATGGTCAATGGCAACCTCAATTTGGAGGTGATTCTGCTACTGGTGGCACATTGGGTTCTAATTATGGTGGCGGAAATGATCCTGCTGCCATCCCAACGCCTGCTACTGCCGGCAACTATAAAGTTCGGGTAGATTTCCATGCTGGAACCTACACGGTAACCCCTCTATAATAAGAGTGATATAATTTTAAAGGGTGGATTGCATTTGCAATCCACTTTTTTTATGGATAAACCTTACGCTAATCCTTATTTACCATTAATTTTAAACAAATTATTCATCATGAAGTACAGGCTCGTATTCTTTTTTTGTTTTGCCATCGCTTGCACCCCCTCTAAAGTAACAACCCGTGTTGCTGAATCTGAATCTGAATCATCCATAGTAATTAATGGTAAATTGTTTACTGCGTTGTATCAGCAACACGCTGCCGAATACAAAGCCTTGTGTTTACAGGCATATCAGGTGGCGTCAAATAAGCTAAAGCATTCGATTTCTGATGTGTCGGTGTCAGCAGGTTTACCCAAAGCCATTGTGACAGATATTGATGAGACCGTGCTAGATAACAGTGCTTTTGCTGTTCACCAGTCACTGTTGGGCAAAGAATATGTAGCGGCTGATTGGTATGCCTGGACGGACAAGGCCATAGCCGATACAGTGCCTGGTGCTCCATCATTTTTGAAAGAAGCAGCTGCCAATGGGGTAGAAATCTATTACATCACCAACAGGGAGGAACGAGAAAGCGCCGCTACCTCGAAAAACCTGCAACGATTTAATTTGACCAACGCAGATGAACAACACCTCATTACCAAAAGCGGGACGTCGAGCAAAGAAGCCCGTCGCCAGCAAGTGGCTGCCACGCATGAGATCGTAATGCTCATTGGGGATAATCTAGCTGATTTCAGTAATGTATTTGATAAGAAATCATGCGAGGAGCGAAACAGGAATACAGATCTTTCCTACAAAGAATTTGGCAATCGATTCATCGTGATACCCAATCCAGGATATGGAGACTGGGAAGGGGCTTTGTTTCACTACAACTACAAACTCAATACCGCCCAAAAGGATTCGGTGATACGGTCTGTTTTGAAAAATTATTAGAAACTTCTGTTGGGATCGAAATTTTCCAACTCTTTGCTAACCGCATTGAGGAAAGTGGAACCCAAAGCGCCATCAATGATCCGGTGATCGTAACTGAGAGAAATGTACATCATGTGGCGAATGCCAATGGTGTCTCCCTGTGGCGTTTCAATTACCATCGGTCTTTTCTTAATGGCACCTACAGCCATGATGGCTACCTGGGGTTGGTTGATAATGGGCGTTCCCATGATGCTACCAAACGTGCCCACATTGGTGAGGGTAAACGTACCACCCACGGTGTCATCGGGTTTTAATTTGTTGTTTCTGGCAGCGTTGGCCAATCCATTCACTTGCTTGGTGAGTCCAACCAGATTCAGTTGGTCTGCATTTTTAATGACGGGTACAATCAAGTTGCCGGAAGGTAGGGCGGTAGCCATACCGATATTCAAATCTTTTTTAATGATGATTCTGTCGCCATCGACTGAGCTGCTCATCATGGGGTATTTCTTGATGTTTTTGACGATGGCTTCTATAAACAATGGCGTGAAGGTGATTTTTTCTCCTTCTCTTTTTTCAAATTCTTTTTTCACCCGCTCTCTCCAAAGCACCAAATTCGTCACATCGCATTCAGCAAAGCTGGTTACATGCGGACTGGTTCTTTTGCTGTCGACCATGTGCTTGGCAATCAGTTTTCGCATCCGATCCATCTCCACAATCTCAACATTTCCTTGAAACACCGCAGGGGCTTGGTTGCCTACTGCAATGGGTTCGTTGTTGGAGGCAATAACAGGAACAGCAGCTGGCTGGGAAACAGTTCTTTGAACAACCTGGCTCGCACCATTCGTTCTGTTTGCCACATAAGCGAGAATATCTTTCTTACTCACTCTTCCATCTTGTCCCGATCCGGGTATTTGCTCCAATTCACTCATGCTGATGCCTTCGCTTTGGGCGATGTTGAGTACCAATGGGGAGTAGAATCGAGCTCCGTTGGAAGCAATGGGAGATGCGGTTGTAACGGGTTGGAACGGAATTTCCTCTACTACTTTGGCATCTTCATATTCCTTCTTTGGGGCTGCGGGTGCTACAGCAGTAGGTTGACCAGCGCTGGCTCCCACTTTTATTTTTGCAATAACGGTTCCAATCGGAACCACATCGTTCTCATTAAACAGTATGGCTTCGATTACTCCCTCTGCGGTAGAAGGGACTTCGCTATCAACTTTGTCAGTAGCAATATCCAGAACCGTTTCA
>CAZCCN010000106.1:0-5486 GCA_964497085.1 uncultured Ferruginibacter sp. | reverse complement strand
GGCAGGAAAACACAGGCAGCGGATTCAATAATATTTCAGGTGCCAACAGTGCCAGCTACACCATCAATCCAACCACAGCCAGTCAAAACAACAATCAATACCAAGTGGTGGTGAGTGGAACTTGTACACCTAGTGCCACTTCAAACAGTGCATTGCTGACCGTGCATCCTTTGCCAGTGATTGACATTACTGGTGATCATGAAACCAATCCAAACCAAGCGATCACTTTAAGTGCCAGTTCTAATCCGACATTGTCCACTTGTGGATGGTTGTTGAACGGCAGCCCTATTTCTGGTTCTGGCTCTAGCAGCTATACAGTCAATGAAAGCACACCTGGTCTGTATCCTTACGCCGTATCTGTGACTGACGTCAACGGATGCAGCAGCGTATCGGACACCTTCTTGGTAAGGGTGAGAAGCTTGGCATTTATCTATCCCAATCCAACCTCTACCGGACAATTCAACATCAGCTATGAAGGCTTCCCTGCCAATAGCAAAGCGGTGGTGAGTGTGTTTGATGCAAAAGGAGCTAAAGTATACGCTGCTGAATTTGCGGCCAGTACTTCAAACTATGTCAACTTGCTAGTGAACGTTCGTAAACTAAGCAGAGGCACCTATATGGTCATCTTGTCAGATACCAATGGTAAGAAATACGGAACAGGTAAAGTGGTGGTTGATTAATTTAATTCTGAAATCAAATCTTAACTCCTGCCATTTGGCAGGAGTTTTTTATTGTATGCATGTTGGTTTGTCATTGAAATGTAAAATTTATGTAGGGGTTGATTTCATGACAATTCGATGATAATTGAGCGTGTTGAATACGTGACATTTGCAGCCGAATCAATCAACAATGAGGTTTGTTTTCATTTTGCTGCTCAGTATTATTGGTATGAGATTGTCTGCTCAAACAGACACAAGTGCTTCCAATCAAACGCTGGAAGAAATTGTGGTAACAGCCACCAGAACGCCCACCAAACTCGGCAACATTGCCCTTCCTGTCACGATCATCCGTCAAAAAACGATTCAACAGTCAGGAAGTCTACGTCTGAAGGATATCTTACAGGAACAAAACGGCCTTTATATCACAAATGGATTTGGTGCAGGTGTTCAAATGCAAGGACTGAGTCCCGATTACACCATCATCCTACTCAATGGAGAGCCGTTGGTAGGCCGAACAGCCGGTGTACTGGACATCAATAGAATCGGTATCACCAATATCAAAAAAATTGAAATCATCAAAGGGCCCTCTTCGAGCTTGTATGGATCAGAAGCTATGGCCGGAGTCATCAATATCATCACCGATCATACATACGAAAAAAGTGCTTCTACAAGCCTTCGATACGGGTTTGGCAATCCGGACAAGGGTTGGATCTCTCCCATTCATAAAGATGTTTTTAAAAACCTCGATTTCAATCTTTCTGCCAGCACACAAATCAACAAGACCGGGATCCGTGTATCGAGTGATGCCTATTATATTGACGGCATTAGTTATCGAATCAATTCATCCATCAGAGTTCCACAACCGATTTGGAGATTGACGAATCAAATTCAGGTTCAACACCGTTTATCAGAAAAAACGGAATTCAACCTAAGTATACGAAACGGATATGATCACATCAAACAGTCCTTTTCCGTAAGCAACAATGGTGCTTCCAGCAATTCCTACGGATACGAATCCAATTCAGACTGGAACATTCAACCATCTATACTTCACCGATTCAGTGACAAAGTACAAAGCAACTTGAAATTCTATACCACCCAATACAATGGTTTGCAAAAATTATTTTTTGTCGACAATCCCGACAGCAGCTATACCGATCAATTCAAACAACATTTTTACCGGGCAGAAAACCAGACGGATTTGTCTTTCCGGAGCATGCGACTGACCATGGGCGCAGGCTACTCCATTGACCAAGCACAATCGACCCGTTATGACAATGTGTCCAATAAAAAGACGAATACAATCTTAGCGGTTTTTGCACAACAGGAATGGTTCATACACAAAAAAATCACAATCATCAGCGGTATCAGATACGATCACAATGCATTGTTTGCAGCCGCCTTTAGTCCTAAACTGGCCATGAACTATAAAGCGAGTAGCCATGTACACTTCAATGCCTCTATTGGGAGGGGTTTTAAGGCTCCAGACTTCAGGCAATTGTATTTGAATTTTACCAACAATGCCGCCGGTGGATACTCTGTGTTTGGCAGCATTGATGCTCAAAAAATCATATCGCAAATGCAGCAACTTGGTCAAATCGCTGAGATCAAATCCGACTTTTACCGATTAAAAAGCCTGCAACCTGAATTCTCCACTGGCATCAATATCGGCGGAAAGATTTTATTGAAAAAAATTCAATTCAATTGGAACCTGTTCAGAAATGACGTAGAAGGCTTAATTGATGTCAGACAAGTGGCGACCAAATCGAATGGCGCTCAAATTTTCAGTTACATCAATGTCAAAAATGCTTTCACGAAAGGGGTTGATGGCTCTGTTCAATGGCAGGCATTGAAATACCTGAATATATCTGCTGGTTACCAGTATGTAGAAACAGCCGATAAAAATGACCTTGCCAACATACGAACAGGAACAGTCTATACAAGGGATGAAAACAACATCAGCAGGCCGCTTACATTGAAGGACTATGTCGGATTACCCAACAGAAGCAAACACATGGCCAACCTGAAATTCAACTACGAAAACAAGAAAGCTTTTTTTGCAACTCTTCGGCTGATCTATCGGTCTAGGTGGTATGTAGCGGATGCTGACGGAAACGGCTTGTACAACCGTCAGGACGAATCTGCCGACGGCTACTTGCTGGCGAATCTTTCGGCTGGAAAAAATATCAATAAACATGTAACCATACAAGCAGGCATTGATAATTTGATGAATTATCAAGACAAACTGTATTTACCAAATCTGCCAGGCAGAATGATCTATACGACATTTCATTACACATTTTAAAAACTATAAAACATACCATTTATGAAAAAAATCACCCTACTCTCTTCTGTAGCTTTCGCGCTCATTTTTAGTGCTTGTAAAAAAGACGCCGCCAATAATGTAACGGATCCAACCGCATTTGGTGTATCTGTAAACGGAAAAATTGTAACGGTGAAAAATTTACCGGCAGATACCATTCTTGGCATTGGACAGTTTGGGCCTTATGGCGCAGGCAAATACACTTTCTTCAATCTAAACAGCAATACCTTGGTGCCTAATTCAGATTCTGCCACTAACAATTGGGACTTGGCATTTGCCGGAAATACCATTCGCATCAATGCAGGCACCAGTGGTCCGGGAAATGGAGGTGCTTTTGTGTTCAACGGGAGCTTTGATGCCTTAACTGCTGTTCCTGTTGATTCAACCTTTAGGATCGACAATGCCCCAACCTCCTATGCCATCTCCAAAGGATCCGGTAAAGGATGGTACAATTACGACGGTCAAAACAACCTGATTACAGCTATTCCTGGCCGTACACTTGTGATCAAAACGGCTAATGGAAAATATGCCAAGGTTGAAATCATGAACTATTACAAAGGAGGCAGCACCCCCCTTTCCACTGCTAGTGATAGCATCAAAGCTTTTGACTCCAGGTACTTTACTTTCCGCTACACATATCAAGGTAACGGAACCACCACTTTTTAATTTTTTTACAATAATCGGGTTGTAAACGACTAATTTTTGGGTTTAACTAGTGGATAAATAGGCTTTTCAGGAGATCCTGGAAGCCTATTTTTTTTTACATTCGTTACCAGTTAAAATCAACCCAATGATTGATTGTCAAAAATGCTTAAAAGCCCTCCTGTTGGGTAGTTTTCTATTTTTTTCCTTGTCTTCTTTACAAGCTCAAAACTTGGTTGTAAATGGTGATTTTGAAAGCGGTGGTCCAGGTGTCGGATTTGATGGAGGAAGCTATACTTATCTAACAGCCCCCTATAGTGGCAATACCAATCCCGGAGAATTTGGGGTTACCACCAATCCCCAGCCAATGAATACTGTCAATTTCCCTGTGGTAACAGACCATACTTCTGGCTCAGGCAATATGATGGTTGTGGACGGAACCACTACCGGTGGAGGTCAACGTTTCTGGCGCCTCGGCAATGTGGGAAATGGCGTTTGTGGCCTGACTGTGGGTGCTACCTATACCTTCAGTTATTGGATCAGATCTTTGAGCAGTAACAATCCGGCAGACATTGGCATACAATTCAACAATGCATCCAATATCACTTTAACGAGTGGAAGCACCACTGCTCCCGCTCTTGCGGCTGGCTGGCAAGAAGTGAAATATACCTTCACCCCTACCAATGCTTGTGTCAATATTGAAATGTATGACAACAATACCAATCTGGTCGGAAACGATTTTGCATTGGATGACATTCGATTAACCCCTCCACCCAAACCTTTATCAATCTCTTATTCTAGTCTTAATATTTCTTGTTATGGTGCAAATGACGGCTCGATAGTGGCCTATGGCAATGGTGGCCTCCCCCCTTATACTCTATTTGCGCTGACCGGATCTGCTACTGCCAGCAATGCTTCCGGCATCTTTACCAATCTTTCTCCCGGTACTTATGTAGTGACTGTAACCGATAACTCAGGTGCTACCGTTTCAACTAGTAACATTACCCTTACTCAGCCAAATAACCTGACCGTCAGTGCCAATACTGGTATTTGTGCTGGAAACAACACAACGCTTTCTGTGAGTGGAGGCGGCAATTACACCTGGACTGCGAATCCTGCAGATGCATCCCTTACAACACCCAACAGTTCAAACCCTGTTGTTAGTCCGGCTCAAAACACAACTTACACTGTTCAATCTGCCAATACATCGCTTCAAGAACTTGTGCACAACGGCAATTTCTCTGGTGGTAATGTAGGATTTTACTCAGACTATCAATATCAAAACCCAACCAATCCAACTGGTGCTCAACTGACCTATGGTGTGGTATCCAATCCGCAAAGCTGGTTCAATACCTTTAGTGCTTGTACCGCAATGGGTGGGTCTGGGAACATGATGGTAGTGGATGGTTCCATTTATAACACTGGTAATGATCGCATATGGTGCCAAACCATTCCAGTGATACCCGGGAAATCATATACTTTCAGTTATTGGATTCAATCTGTTACCAATGTCAATGCTGGAAACATTGAAGTCATGATCAATGGCGTTTCTGTGGGTATTGCCACCGCACCTGCCACTACCTGTCAGTGGGTACAACATTCTTATACCTGGAACGCAGGGGCTAATACAACTGCTACCATCTGCTTATATGATCGAGTGACCATTGCCAACGGGAATGACTTTGCCTTGGATGATATTTCTTTTACAACCAATGCCACCTGTAACTTATCCGGTTCCGTTACTATTTCTGTAAATACTGTTAATACCACTGCATCCGTAACGGCTCAGCCTACTTGCTCTGTGTCTACGGGTACGATTACAGTTACATCTCCGGCCAACGGCGCGGGTGTTAGTTATACTG
>CAZCCN010000105.1:0-5554 GCA_964497085.1 uncultured Ferruginibacter sp. | reverse complement strand
GACCGGTGGGGCTGAGGATGATCATGAACTTATAATGATCACTGGGCCGAACACCAATCATCTCATCACTGCTGAACATGAAGGGTCTGATGTACAAAGAATGGTCTTCCTGTGATGGAATCCAGGCCCGATCCATATCAATCAGCATGCGAAGCCCTTCCATGAAAATTTCTTCTGGAACCGTTGGCATTTGCATTCTTTCAGCAGAAACATTGAATCGGTGAAAATTGTCATGAGGCCTGAAAACAAAGGCTTCGCCTGCAGGATTTTTGTATGCTTTGATGCCCTCGAAAATCGCTTGCCCATAATGAAGGGCCGCCACCGAGGGGGCTAAGGACAATGGCTGATAAGGTTTGATTTCACCGGTTTTCCATGCGCCATTTTCGTAATCCACTTCAAACATATGGTCTGTAAAATACTTTCCAAAGGGAATGTTTTCAAGGCTAATATCGTTGAGCTTACTATATTCGACTTTTGTAATTTTAAAATCGGCGGCAGCAATCATAATCGTTAATTTTACTACAAATAAACAAAAAAAGGACGAGCAAATAAGATAATTATGGGTTTTGAAAATTTTAAGTTGTCAACCGTTTTGGTACCTGAATTATACGGCCATGTATTGGTGGCAAATACCCATTCATCGCCTGTGAAAGAAAAAGATGAAAACCAGGCTTTCGCCACTTTAGGAAACAATGAAAAAAGAGTCCTGTTGTTGGTAAACGACGACAAAGCCGTCTTTTTGAGTGAAGAAGATTTACACTTTTTAACAGGCATATTGACCGCATGCAAACTCAACCTTTCTGATGTTGCGCTCCTGAACATGGCGGCCCACTCCACCATTCAATACAAAACACTTTGGCAACAATTCAATCCGGTTGTCATGATTTGTTTTGGCATATCATCTAAGCGCATTGGGCTGCAACAATCTGTTTCACCATTTGAAACCCAATCAACAGAAGGTGTCCATGTTTTGTTTACCCCCTCCCTTCAGGAGATTGCCAGTCAAGTAGAACACAAGAAAAAATTGTGGCAACAATTGAAAAATATTTTTGGCATCTAATTCTTCCGAATATGACATCCATCATTTTTGCCACGAATAACGCTCATAAAGTTGCGGAGATCCGAGCGGTATTGAACAATCGATTCGACATCAAAAGTCTGTTGGAAGCCGGCATCCAGGTGGATATACCTGAACCCCATGATACCCTTGAAAAAAATGCTACTGAAAAATCCAACTACATTTATCAATTGACCGGTCAGGACTGTTTCAGCGAAGACACCGGACTTGAAGTCGAAGCCCTGAAGGGCGCCCCTGGTGTGAGAAGTGCCCGTTATGCTGGCGAGGATGGCAACGCAGAAAAAAATATTGAGAAGTTGTTATCCAATCTTTCGGGAATATCCAATCGTAGGGCACAATTCAAAACAGTCATCTCTTTGATGTTACATGGAAAAGAATACCAGTTCACCGGCACCTGCAAAGGCATCATTGCGCATGAACAATCGGGCAATATGGGCTTTGGATACGATTCCATTTTTGTGCCGGATGGTGCCATGGAAACTTTCGCCCAAATGACAATGGAACAGAAAAACCAATATAGCCACCGAAAAAAAGCCACCCAACTATTCATTGATTTTTTAAACCAATACCATGGCTAGGACCAAACTAACGATGCCGGCGGGCCGAATTCATCAGGTAAAGAGACCTGTGCGCATTAGCGATATCAATTATGGCAACCATTTGGGAAACGATTCTTTGGTGAGCCTGTTGCATGATGCAAGGGTTGATTGGCTACACCGCCATGGATTGTACGAATTGAATGTGTCACAAGAAAATCATTCAGAAAAGAGCAGTCCAATAGGTTTGATCATGAGCGAACTGGTGGTTAATTACCTGCATGAATCTTTTTATGGAGATGACTTGATTATTGAACTGGCTATCGGCGACTGCACCAGTGTCGGCTTTGAGTTGATTTATCAAGTGGATGCACTGCGCAACAAGCAAACCATAGCCATTGCGTTGGCCAAAACCTCGATGGTGTGTTTTGATTACCAAAAAAGAAAAGTAAGCCCCATTCCGGCTACCCTATTATCCGTGCTCAAACCATAACTGTTTATTGATTCCATATTTTCCAATTGGCTTCTGCCTGAAGCACCAACATGTCATATCCATTTTTGATGACAGCACCTTGCTGAAAGCCATTTTGAAGAAAAGCTGTTTGGGCCGGATTGTATACGAGATCAAACAACAAATGCTGTGGCCCGATACAGGTATATGGAATATCCGGTGCCGGTAATACTTCGGGATACATACCGACAGGGGTGCAATTGATCACAATCGTATGTGCTTGTAAGATGGATTCATCCAATGCCTCATAAGCAATGGCCCCCGGATGGTCAATTGGATTCCGACTGACCAACAAATAAGGAATCGACCATTGATCCAGTACATATTGAACAGCCTTGGAAGAACCGCCTGTTCCCAATATCAATGCTTGCTTATGGTGTGGACGCAACAAGGGAAGCATGGATTCCCTGAAGCCAATATAATCTGTGTTGTAACCCTTGATGCCCGAGGGATGGATGGCAATGCAATTGACTGAACCAATGGCCTTGGCAACGTCATCCACCTCATCCAAATACACCATCACCGATTCTTTATAAGGAATCGTCACTGCCAAACCCGACAACCCCTTGTTCGTATTTATGAATGATGGGAAGGACTGAATGGTTTCCAATGGGAATAATTCAAAGAGGCAATCGATGATTGCCTCTTTGTTGAATTTCTCAGTGAAAAAATCTTTAGAAAATGAATGGGTAAGCGGAAAGCCAATCAAGCCATAAACTTTCATATACTGCTTGGTTATTTGTTCAGGTACAATTCAAAGGTGTCTCCCCTCAATCCGATTCTCATGGCTTCTAATGCAATGACTTCTGCTGGAGCTATATTACCTAAGTTAACATTGCAGCCAATCAATTCGAGGAAATACAATTGCTGTGCTTTCTGGGGTGCTTCCCACAAAATATTCTCTTGAGGAATCTTAGTTAGAATTTCCTGAACCAAGCCTTCCCGCACTTCTCCGCTTCCTCTGTATATGCCAACATTACCTGCCTCTCGGGCTTCTGCAATTACGTACGTAGAACCTGCATTCAATTCCGCACTCATTAATTCAATCCACTTGTACGGTGGAATGATGTGTGCAGCGTCTTTGCTACCCACCTCACTCAATACCACACCATGCTTGCACAGCTTTTCGATGTAACCACATTTCTCCGCGTGGGGAATCGTGATTGATCCATCGCTCACTTCCATATAGCTCACACCAAACTCTTTACACACATTGATATAATCTTCAAACTGGTTTCGGATCAGGAATGCTTCAAACAAAGTACCCCCAAAATACACTGGCATATCAAAAGAACGATACACGGCCAATTTCTCTTTCAAGTTGGGCGTTACAAAAGCGGTTCCGAAGCCTAGCTTTACCATATCGATATGAGGCTGACCGATGCTCATCAGATTTTTGGCTTCCTCAATGCTAAGCCCCTTGTCCATCACCATGGTAATCCCATTTTTACGGGGCTTCACGGCCCTGTCGGGAATTTGAGTAAGATTAAAATTTATTGTGTTGTGTTTGATACTGTAGCAAAGATATTCAAAGACAATGAGAGTTTGAGATAGCGGGAGAGAATCGCGGTCTATTTGCGAGATTTGGTTTTCTTGTATTTGGCCAGTAGCTCCACCACAGACTGGTGTTGCAACAAGGAAGGATTGATTTCAATAAACTGTTTCACCAATTTCGCATTCGCCACCAATGCATGTTCTAGGTAAATCAAGGCCTCTTTCGAGCGTCCTAAGGCAAAAAGAAAAGCGCTGGTATAGTACACGAAAACAGGCTTGGAGTCGGTTTGCTCAAACGCCAGGGAAGCATAATCAAGTCCTTCCTCAAACATGTTTCCCTGGTACAAACATTTGAGCAACTCTGTCCAGCCGGTTATGTTTTTAGGCTTTATCCTCACCACATTCCCCAAAAAAACCACCGCTTCTTGAATATTACCCATTTCCATGAAACACCTGCCAAGGGCAAGGTTGTAAGCTGGCTGCATCAAGTGCTTTTTTAAGGCGGTTTGCAAAGATTTCACCGCATTGGGCCAGGCGCCTTCATTCATATAGGTGCAAGCAATTTTATAATGAAGCTGGCTGTCTTCGGGGTTCAGGTGACTTGCCTTTTTATAATGAGAGCGGGCCTGGGAATGGTTGTTGAGCTTGTCATAACAATGGCCAATGGCTTCATAAATCACGGCTTCGGGCCTTGACAATTCAAGTACTTTGTCCAGCACTTCGATAGCATCTTTGAATTTTTTGAGCTGAATGTAGGCATCCCCCATATTGCGATAAGCATAATCAAACTTTTCATCGATGGCCACTGCATATTGGTATGCATCAATCGCCTTTTCATATAATTTGATTCCTTGGTATGCCGCACCCAGGTTGAACCAGGCAAGCTCACTGTAAGGCTGTTGTTCGATGATGCGCTGGTGCAACTTGATTCCTTCTTCGTTTCTGCCTGTAAAATCGGTCCAAAAACAGATTTTATATAAAGCTTCTTCATTGGTGGCATCTTCTTGCAAGATCATCTTTAGGCAATCAAACACTTTTTCAAAGCTTTCGTAATCATCAAAAACGTCTGCCAATTCAAAAAGCAGGTCAATTTTTTCTTCGCCTTCAAACAAGGGCACGATGTCAGCCAACAATTCAGCTGCTTCTGATGGACGGTCGAGGGCCAGCAAAGCATCCATTTTAATTACATACAATGCAGGGTCATTTCCGGCAAACAAAGCGGCCTTTTCGAGTGTAAACAATGATTCTTGAAACTTCCTCAGGGAAATCAATACATCTGCCTTTTTAATGAGTAGAGAAGCAGAATAGGGATATTGTTCTATGGCCAGGTTCGCTGCCTGTAAAGCATCGGGAAATTTCTCCCTTTCATCATAATAGTCAATCACTTGTAGAAAACCCTCCTCCTCGATAAACGAATGCCCTTTACCGGCCTGCATATTCTCATATTGATGCAATAACTCCCTCAACTCCTCCCGATCGTGTCTATATGGATTGCTGCTCATAATGTGGCTTCTGTCTGTAATTTAATCAAAAAGAACTCAAAAAAGGGAGATTTAGGCTGATAAATACCCGCCAATAGCCTTTTTAGAATCATCCCAAGAAACTTAACAAAACATTTTGAATTATGGTGATTATTTATTATATTTGTTACAACAACTCAACGCCACATGACTCAAACAGCTAAATCTATATTGTTGCTTTGCATCATTACCGGCAATATGCTGTATTCATTTGCCGATAGAGGCGTGAGAAGAAAGGCTAAAAACAAAGTTGTTTTAAATATTAGCACCCCTTCTACTTTCAAACATTCTCTTTCATTCAACCTGACACATGGCTTGCGATTCAATGGAGCCATCTATACAGGTCAGACCATTGAAAATGGCATTTCGATTGCCAATAGCATTTATACCTATCAAAAAGGAAATACTTTTTATT
>CAZCCN010000104.1:0-5613 GCA_964497085.1 uncultured Ferruginibacter sp. | reverse complement strand
CATTGAAATCTATCAAAAATTAAGTTTGCAAAATCCTGGCAAAAACGTTTACTTTGCACAGAAAATTGAATTTCTAAAAGACACATAATATGTTAGCATTATTCGGCATTTTAATCATTATCGCCTCTGTTATACTGGGCCTCATTGTATTGATTCAAAATCCTAAAGGCGGTGGACTTTCCGGAACTTTTGGCGGCTTTAGCAACCAACTTATGGGCGTAAAGCAAACCACCGATGTACTTGAAAAAGGAACCTGGATTTTTGCAGCGGCAGTCGGCATTCTTTGTCTGATTTCTCCTGCTTTTATTCCTGCTGAAGGTACTTCTACCGGAAAAGACCTTATCAAGGACATCTCTACCATGCCTCAACAAAAATCAAGTACTCCTGCCACCACCCCCCTTCCAGGGTCGGCCACAGCGCCTACCGGCAGCGGCAAATAATAGCTTTGTTAAAAATATTCAGCCCCGCAAACACAAGCGGGGTTTTTTATTTTACTTTGCTCATCCACCGACAAAGCATTCAGCATGAAAAAAGCAATTAAGTTACTGCTTCTTATTGGCGCCCTGACAGGATTGATAGGCGGCTGGTATGTATTGGGCCCCACCATTCATGTGGCTCCAAAGAAATTTATCTATATTCCACGTGGGAGTCAATATGATGCCGTAAAAAAAATACTCATTCAGGAACAGATTCTTCCTCATTATTTCATATTTGATGTGCTGGCCGGTCTTACCCATTACAAAAAGAATATCAAGCCCGGAAAATACAAGATAGAGAACAACAGCAGTTTGTTTCAGGTATTAAAAACGTTGCATTCAGGCAAGCAAGCGCCTGTTCGCTTGGTCATCACCAAACTCAGAACCAAGGAAGACCTCGCGACCAAATTAGCAGATAATTTTGAGTTGGATGCAGCTCAGGTTTTGGAATTTTTACACAACAACGATTCGCTGAAACAGTTTGGGGTTGATACCAACACGGTCATGAGTATCATCATTCCCAATTCATATTTGTTTTGGTGGGATGCTTCATTGAACAAAATATTGAAGAAACTCAGCATCCAGCATCAATATTTTTGGTATGGGGACCGGGCCAAGAAGGCGGCCTCGCAAGGACTGACCCCCATTCAAGTGTATACCATGGCCAGCATCATTGAGGAAGAAACGAATATGAAAGCGGACAAAGGGAAGATTGCAAGTGTCTATATCAACCGGATGAGAAAGGGTATGAAACTAGAAGCTGATCCAACCGTTAAATATGCCCTGCGCCAGTTTGAATTAAAGAGAATCCTGCACGGACACCTTGGATACGATTCTCCTTACAACACCTACCAACAGGTTGGGCTTCCTCCAGGGCCCATTTGTACCCCATCCATCGAAACCATAGAGGCTGTATTGGACGCACCAGCTACCAACTATCTGTTTTTTGTGGCAAAGCCAGATTTCAGCGGATACTCTAACTTTGCAACCAACTATGAACAACACCTGCAATATGCCAAAGCCTACCAGCAGGCATTGAATCAGTTGATGCTTCAAAAAGGAACAACCAAATAATCGAATGAAAAAATTCGAAAGAATATTGATTACCAAAACGCCCCTTGCTTTTGTGTTGAACAAAACAAAGCACCTGCGACTGCCGGGTTTTGAAGGCGTACCCTTATATGATGTCATTCGTTTTTTTTACAGACAAATCAAAACCCACGGACTCACCGAAAGGGCTTCTGCCATTTCTTACAATTTCATCATGGCGATCCCACCCTCCTTGTTGTTTCTGTTTACGTTGATTCCGAATTTGCCCTTTATCTCTAAAAAAGCGATTCAAACCCAATTGCAACGATTGATTGTCGACATTGTCCCCTCCAAAGTATACAACAAACAATTAATCAGTTTTGTAGATTCATTCATCTATGACAACTGAATCGGATTGTTGTCTTTTGGATTATTGGTCTCTCTCTTTTTTGCTTCCAATGCCATCATGGGATTGGCAAGATCCTTCAACAAAAAAAATTACATCGGATTCGAAAAGCGAATGGGACTGGCTCAAAGATGGGTTGCCATTAAAATAACGGTATTGATTTTCAGTTTGGTGTTGGGCTATTTTATTTTGCTCATATCACAAGGCGCCATTTTAAAACTTGTTATCCATGATAAATGGTGGCGAGATCTCATATCGAATACTCGATGGATTTTCATCATCATGGTTATTTTCTTTGCCAACGGCTTTATCTTTAAATATGTGCCGTCCGTAGAAAAGCGATGGAAACTCAATTCCCCGGGCACCATCACCACTACTTTTTTAAGCATTATTTCCTCTGTAGGATTTTCCATCTTCGTCACCAATTTCAGTCGGTATAATGTTCTGTACGGCTCGATTGGGACCATTATGATGGTAATGGCTTTGATCTATATCAATGCATTGGCTATCCTTATTGGCTTTGAACTCAATGTCAGCATCAATTCGCTGAAAATCATCGCCGAGAACAGGAAGGATTAAGGGCCGAATTACCCTGTTTACAGCGCCCCAATTGCCATTCCATTGGCTTAAACTAGGTTTTGGTCAATCCCCTATTTCAAAGTAATTTTGCCCCATTATTAGCAAGGCAGGTAACCTGCCCCTGTATTCAAAAGACTAAAACAACCATTATGGCATACGACGTCATTGTATTAGGTAGCGGACCCGGCGGATATCCTGCTGCCATCAGAGCAAGTCAATTAGGAAAAAAAGTTGCAATCGTTGAAAGAGAAAGCCTGGGAGGCATCTGCCTGAACTGGGGCTGTATCCCCACCAAAGCCCTTTTGAAAAGTGCACAGGTATATGAATACGCCAAGCATGCGGCCGATTATGGTATCAATATTCAAAACCCCAGCGCCGATTTTGGCGGCGTGATCAAGCGCAGTCGTGGGGTTGCCGATAAAATGAGCAAGGGCGTTCAGTTCTTGATGAAGAAAAACAAGATTGATGTCATCATGGGCAATGGCAAACTGGTTGCCCCCAACAAGCTGGAGGTAACAGCAGCGGACAACACGAAGCAAGTGCTTGAAGCAAAGAACATCATCATCGCCACGGGTGGAAGGGCCAGACAATTGCCTACCATGCCGATTGATGGAAAGAAAATAATTGGATACAGAGAGGCCATGTCATTACCTACACAGCCCAAGAGTATGATTATTTGCGGAAGTGGTGCCATCGGTAGCGAGTTTGCCTATTTCTACAACAGCATGGGCACCAAAGTGACCATTGTTGAATTTTTACCACGCATTGTTCCTGTGGAGGACGAAGACATCAGCAAGGAAATGGAAAAGCAGTTTAAAAAACAAGGCATGACCATTATGACGAGCAGTGAAGTGACCAAGGTGGACACCAGCGGTACGGGTGTAAAGGCTACCGTTAAAACAGCAGCCGGTGAAGTGACTTTGGAAGCGGATATTTTATTGAGCGCTGTGGGCGTGGTAGCCAACATTGAAAACATCGGACTGGAAGCATTGGGTGTGAAAACAGATAAGGGCAAAGTAATTGTTGATGCCAACCAGCAAACCAGTGTAAAAGGATTGTATGCCATCGGTGATTGTACACCCGGACAGGCGTTGGCACACGTAGCGGCCAAAGAAGGCATCAATGCTGCAGAACACCTGAGTGGCCACAAACCCGAGCCCATGGATTACAACAATATTCCTGGATGTACTTATACTTCCCCCGAAATCGCTTCTGTCGGTTATACAGAGAAAGCAGCCAAAGAAGCGGGTTACGAAATCAAAGTGGGCAAATTTCCGTTTGTGGCCAGTGGAAAAGCCGTTGCCGGCGGTGCAACAGATGGTTTCATTAAAGTGATTTATGATGCCAAGTATGGTGAGTTCCTGGGTTGCCACATGATTGGAAACAATGTAACCGAAATGATTGCAGAAGCAGTGGTGGCCAGAAAACTAGAAACCACGGCTCATGAAATATTAAATGCGGTTCACCCCCACCCAACCATGAGTGAGGGTTTGAAAGAAGCCACCGCCGCCGCTTACGGAGAGGCTATCGACATTTAAATCTATTCATTTGAAGATACAGTCCGATTGAACAATCGGACTTTTTTTATGAACCTAAAGAAATTTATTGGCAGAAATAAACATCATATTACAGATTCTAGAAACTTTACTCAAGAGCGATCCTGATGCTGTATTTGTTAACAGTTTACACCAGCAGTATTGCAACAGGGGCGGACTCAGTAAAAAGCAACTAGAAGGACTGTATGCAAAAGCTGCAAAAACGGGCTTAATACCTGCAACCAAGTTGGCTACATTAGAAGCCATCATCAAAAAGAAACCTACCCGATACAAGTCAGAAGCCATCAAAATAGCGCGAGAACCCATAAAAGATGAAAGCATCGGAAAAGCACTGGAAGCCATTCTTCATCTTTTTCCACAGCATAAAATGGCGCTGTTTCTTCATTCCAAATACACACACAATGAAGTACTGTCGGAAACTGAAAAGGCAGCCATAAAAAGATTGGCCAACGTGCTGCTCAAATAACTATTGCTGATTTTTGCCAAAAACTTTTTGAATCAACGCACTGGCCTGACCGGCTGGATCCTTTCTTATTTTTTTCTCTTCCTGCGCAATGGAATAAAAAATACCGTCCATGGCTTTGCCCGTCACATATCCTGATAAATCTGTATTGACATTGGACCGGGTTAATTTGTTGTAGGCAGAAAACACATCTTTCCAATGAGAAGTGGCGTTGACTTTGGACAATGATTGATCGATGATGGGCTTCATTTTGGCTGTCAACGGACTGGTCGTGCTTTGTTTCAGATAAGCCGTAGCAGCGGTATCACCTCCCTTTAATATCTGCAACCCATCAGCGATGGTCATCTGCCGGATGGCATCGGCAAAAATGCTTCCTACCCCACTGGCGGCGTCTTCAGCAGCACGGTTCATAGACAGAATCGCTTTGTCTACCAAGGAGCCCATTCCAAATTTTCGCAAGGTCGATTCAGCTTTCTGGGCTTCCGGCGGCATCAGGATTTTTAAAGCAGCACTTTTAAAAAAACCATCTGCGGCACCCAGCTTTTTGACACTGCTGTCTGCTCCGAGCTGAAGTGCTTCCTTCAATCCACCAATAATCTCTTCATTGGAGAGCTTGGAAGAATTTCCGGAAACGGATTGTACAGCAGTTTTGACTTTATCCAAAATGCCCTGTGCAGACAGCTCTTGGACAGAGAAGAACAACAGAAAGAACAAAAAGTATTTACTCATATTGGCTTATTATTCGACAAAAGTAATTCCATCTTTTAGATTTGAACTAATTTTACCATTTTATTAGACAATCCTGCCGTTCTCCAAGATGGCAGATGCTTATTTTTGACCCTCGAATTGAGTCATATGAAATATACACTTGCCATTGGTTTGCTGGGATTGATTGCCTGTAACAACACCACCTCTCCCGACAACGACCCAGACCTGCCACCCGTTGCGGCCGGGATACCCGAACCCAAAAACATCAGTTATACCATCTTGAGCCAACATCCCCACGATACCAGCGCCTATACCCAAGGTCTGGAACTCCACCAGGGAAAGCTTTATGAAGGAACTGGCGACTACGAGACCTCCTCATTAAGGATCACCGACTGG
>CAZCCN010000103.1:0-5622 GCA_964497085.1 uncultured Ferruginibacter sp. | reverse complement strand
AATAGAAACCATTCCAATCACCTCTGCGCCAGCTTGCTGCAATACTTCACACACTTGCAAACTGCTTTTACCCGTTGAGACCAGGTCTTCAATTACCAGTACTTTCTGTCCTTTTTCCAATGATCCCTCAATCTGATTGCCCAGGCCATGCTCTTTGGGTTTGGGCCTTACATAAACAAAGGGCAATTTTAGCTGATCGGCTGCCATGGCGCCCCAGGATATACCTGCTGTAGCCACGCCTGCCAAAACTTGCGCTTCGGGATAAGACTGAAATATCACACTGCACAATTCACTTTTCACATAATCCCTGTCGGTAGGAAAAGAAAGTACTTTTCTGTTGTCGCAGTAAATGGGACTTTTCCAACCACTCGCCCAAGTATAAGGCTGATGAAGATTCAACTGTACCGCTTTCACATGTAACAACCTGGATGCAAGTGCTTTTTCGTTTGTCATGCTACAAATATAAAGCGTAAATCAGCCTTTTTTATAGTCCAAACCTTTAATTTTAACCTGAAAGAAACGCTTCTCATGAAACTCACGGTATACTTTGATGAAAAACCTGTGTATTTATGCGACAAACTAGATCCATACCTGGAGGAACGACGACACCATCCTGAAGTAATTTTCACCGATGAACTCTCCACCCAAGCCATCAATAGCATTATCCATGAAATAGAACTCGATCATTTCGAAGCCGGCATTATCCTTTATGAAAAGCTGGATACATTAAAGCAAAAATTCTTTCATCATTTTAGCATCGTTGAAGCAGCCGGCGGCTTGGTTCAAAACGAAGAGAAAGCACTGCTGTTTATTTTCAGAAAGGGCAAATGGGACTTACCAAAAGGAAAGCTAGAGGTAAACGAAGATCCTGCTAGTTGCGCGGCAAGAGAAATTGAGGAAGAAACGGGTGTGGGCCATTTGCAATGCCACGATAAAATTGGCGAAACCCACCACGTGTACAAAGCATTTGGAAAGCATATCCTTAAACCCACCCATTGGTACTATTTTACTGTCCAGCAACCTAGCGTGCTGAAGCCACAAGCAGAAGAAGATATTGTGGAATGCAGATGGATACCCACCAAAGACATTCAAACGCCTGTACAAAACACCTACCCAAACATAAAAGATATTCTCCATAAATTCTTTGATGCACCGTAAGGGGCTACCCTTTATGATTTCCGTAAGGATTGATTGACAACTGAAGGCAAGAACTGGGATACATCACCTCCGTTGTTGAGCACATCCCGGACAAGTGTAGATGCGACAGATGTATATTGAGGCAAACAAGTTAAAAAGATTGTTTCAATATTGGTGGCAATGCTTCGATTCATATCGGCAATGGCCTTTTCGTATTCAAAGTCGTTGACGTAGCGAATGCCTCTCAAGATAAACTGAGCGCCTACTTTTTTGCAACATTCGACTGTCAATCCATCATACACCACTGCTTCCACTTTTGGATTGCCTGCGTAAATGGCATGGAGCCATTCTAAGCGTTGCTGCTCACTGAACATGGGCTGCTTGTTGACATTTCTGCCAATGCCGATATACAATTTATCAAACAGCGGTAGTGCCCGATCGATGATATCTGTGTGTCCCAATGTAACAGGATCAAAAGTTCCAGGAAACAAACAAATTCGACTCATAGGGTTGCATTTTTTTGAAAGTACTTTATTCGCCTTTCTTTCCAGACAATAAATATAAAACAGCCATTCGAACAGCTACTCCATTCTCTACCTGTTGCAATATAATGGATTGATGGCTATCGGCCACTTCACTGTCGATTTCTACGCCCCTGTTGATGGGACCGGGATGCATAATCACAATTTCCTTATCTACCTGTTCAAGCAGTTTGGCAGTAATGCCATAGGCTCGGTTGTATTCACGCAAAGAAGAAAACAATACTTGATTTTGTCTTTCCAATTGAATCCTCAGCACATTGGCCACATCACACCATTGCAGCGCCTTCAACAGATTGTATTCGACCTGAACACCCAACGCTTCTTTGATGTACTTGGGAATCAAGGTGGGCGGACCCGACAGCATCACTTCCGCTCCCATTTTTTTCAACAGATAAATATTGCTCAATGCCACCCTAGAATGCATAATGTCTCCTATCAACAAAATTTTCTTTCCTTCTAAACCGCCTGTTTTGTCAATGATGGAAAAAGCGTCTAGCAATGCCTGTGTGGGATGCTCGTTGATGCCATCTCCTGCGTTGACTATGGCCGTATTGGGCAACTGTTTGGCTAAAAAATGGGGGGCACCGCTCGCACTGTGTCGCATCACCACCATATCCACTTTCATGCTCAAGATATTATTTACGGTATCGAGCAGGGTCTCTCCTTTTGAAACACTTGAAGAAGAGGTGGTAAAATTAATTGCATCGGCACTCAGTCTTTTTTCAGCCAGTTCGAAAGAGATTCGAGTCCGGGTGGAATTTTCATAAAACAAGTTCACAATGGTTACATCCCTCAAAGAAGGTACTTTTTTGATGGGTCGCTGTAAAACCTCTTTGAATTGTTGAGCGGTAGATAAAATAAGGGAAATATCAGAGGGAGGTAAGTCTTTAATGCCTAGCAGATGTTTGGTAGATAGTTGCATTAAGCAACAAAGTTAAGGCAATTGGGATAAATTACAAAGTCGTTGAAACAAGCTGTTATGAGTCCATTCTATCTTATAATGAATGGTTTATGAGCCGAAATCGTAAAAATACGTATCTCCCACATCGTATCTATCCCCCATCAGACTTGGGTGAATTACGCAACAGGCGGTAATATCAACACCCAAAAAAAGAGCAATATTGCTCTTGTATAGGGCTTCCAGATGAGCCATCTTTGTGTAAGAAATCGGTTATGATCATCACCACAATCGAAATCCAATCATCCAATAAAAAAACACTAGTTCTTTCCAATATCCAAAAAACCAACAATATCCAAACCCTATCAAAACCAATCCAAATCCTGCCTATGCTGTAAAAAGCGATGATGGCAAAAAACCAAGAATCCAAACCCTATCAAAACCAACCAATTAAAGCCTGCCCTAATCAAACAACAGGCGAAACACTAAATCCAGGAAAAGCGATACGAATAGTAAAACCCAATCCTGAAAAACCAAAGTGAAAAAATTGGAAAAGAAAAAGCCCGCAAATTGCGGGCTTTTTCTTTTAAACCTATTACTCAACAATCAGGTTAAGATCACTTCTTGGGTATCCCAGTTCACTTTTACTTTTTGTGCCACAGAGGTATCAATGGTGATGCCATAATAATCTGGTTGTATAGGAAGCTCTCGATTGAATTTTCGATTAACCAACACACACAGTGACACTTTTCTTGGACGACCAAAGTCCTGCAAAGCGTCCAGGGCTGCCCGAATGGTGCGGCCAGTATACAATACATCATCAATCAGGATGACATGTTTGTCTTCAATTGAAAAAGGCAAGGTCGTGGGCTTGGGAATATGCAATTCGTCTCTGATGTCATCCCGGTAAAAGGTGATATCCAAAATACCATACTCTATATGCTTCCCCTCTGGCATAACCTGAATCATCTCTACAATCTGATTGGCTACGGGCACCCCTCTGGGTTGGATCCCAATGATAACGGTATCCTTCTCCTCTGCTTGATTTTCCATCAATTGATACGCCAATCTTTTGATGGTTAATTGTAGTTGTTGTGATGATAACAGTTGCTGCATATGATGCTGATTTAAGACAACCTGATGGATTATTTTTCTTGCATGAAGGGATAACGATAATCTGTTGGCGGGTTGAATGTTTCCTTGATGGTTCGGGCACTCAACCAACGATACATATTCAACATCGATCCGGCTTTGTCATTGGTGCCACTGGCCCTGGCGCCTCCGAATGGCTGCTGCCCAACAACTGCACCAGTAGGCTTGTCGTTGATATAAAAATTACCCGCACTGTTGCGCAACTTGGCCGTAGCCAATTCAACTGCATAACGGTCTTGTGCAATCACCGCACCGGTCAATGCATATGCCGATGTGGTATCTACCAATTTCAACGTTTCCTCATATTTGTTTTCATCATACACATACATGGTCAACACCGGCCCGAACAATTCTTCGCACATGGTAACATATTTCGGATCGGTTGCCTCAATGATCGTTGGCTCTATGAAATAGCCGTTGGTTTTATCGCATTTTCCGCCTATCCAAATTTTTGCCTTGCTGTCTCTTTTGCGTGCGCCTTTGATATAGCCCTCCAACTTATTGAAACTTTTTTCATCAATCACGGCATTGATAAAATTGGAGAAATCTTCTACCGAACCCATCTTCATTGTTTTGACCGTGTCTATCAATTTCTTTTTAATCTCGGCAGCCAGGTTGGAAGGGATATAGGCCCTGGAGGCAGCAGAACATTTTTGACCTTGGTATTCAAATGCACCCCTGGCCAATGCTGTGACCACCACATCCACATCGGCAGATTTGTGGGCGATGACAAAATCCTTTCCGCCTGTTTCTCCAACAATGCGTGGATACGTTTTATACAGGTGCATGTTTTTACCAATGGTCTCCCACATTTTATTGAATACCCCTGTGCTGCCCGTAAAGTGAATCCCCGCAAAGTCAGGATGATTGAATACAACTTCGCCGATCGTTGGACCATCAATAAAGACCAAATTGATGACACCATCCGGCAAGCCTGCTTCTTTCAATATGCGCATAAACATCTGGGCACTGTAAACTTGGGTGTTGGCACATTTCCATATCACAACATTGCCGCACATGGCTGCACTGGTGGGAAGATTACCGCCAATAGCAGTGAAGTTGAATGGAGTCAAGGCAAAAACAAAACCTTCCAAGGGGCGGTATTCCATCCGATTGTTCATGCCCACACCGCTCACGGGCTGTTGGCGATAGATTTCACTGAGAAAGTGCACATTGAACCGCAGGAAATCAATGATTTCGCACGCTGAATCCAATTCAGCCTGAATGACATTTTTGCTTTGGCCCAACATCGTAGTGCCATTCAAATAAGGACGATATTTTCCGGCAATCAAGTCGGCGGCCTTTAAAAATATATTGGCCCTGTTTTCCCAACTCATATTGGCCCATTTGTCTTTTGCTTTCAGCGCCGCATTGATGGCTTTGGTCACATGCTTGGCTTCCCCAACATGAAACTTGCCCAGCAAGTGCTTGGTTTCATGCGGCGGACGGATTTCCATGGTGTTGCCCGTACGCACTTCTTCGGCACCTATGTACATGGGCACATCTACTTTTTCACTTTTCAATTCTTTCAATGCCTTTTTTAGAGCGATCCTTTCAGGACTTCCTGGGGCATATTGGTGTACTGGTTCATTGACGGGCAATGGGTAATAAAAATCTCCGTATTGCATATGGCATTTTTTAAATAGTGAAGATGATTCTTTTGTATAATGGCAGTTTCTAAATTAATCAATAAACTTGAATTCCAATGACTCCTTAGTGGCCCTCGTTTTCTTTTTCACTCATCAAATAGGCTTTGATGAATCCATCAAGTTCTCCATCCATGACCGGCCCTACATTGCCTACTTCATAATCTGTACGATGGTCTTTGATCATTTTATAGGGATGGAACACATAAGACCTGATCTGAGACCCCCACTCAATTTTCTTTTTGGT
>CAZCCN010000102.1:2167-5647 GCA_964497085.1 uncultured Ferruginibacter sp. | reverse complement strand
TTCGTATGCTTCGCTGTCAGAGGAAATGATTAATTCTTCGGATATTGATATAGCCATCCTATTTGTTCCTTCCAGTTCATATGAAGGTATACCTAAACTTCTAAAAAACGAAGTTACACTAATTGATTTTTGGGGAAATTGGGATCAGTATCGAAATTTTAGGAATATCAAATACTTTAGAATTGGAGAGCATATTGGCTAAATCGTCTTTTTTACATGTAAAGCTGGCGGGGGGGGCGACCGCCCAACTACTTGGATTAATAAATGCTATTTACGCTAGTAGAAAATTGAGTTTGCCATTTAAGATTTCTTACTATCCATACTCTACCGGAACTTTTTGGCCATTTGCTATCTTGCTGTTGATGTTGGGCCTGTTGGCTACAGGATGCTCTTCTTCTAAGAAAGGATTTTGTGGCTGTCCCAACCAGCACGGATTTGTAGGCTACAAATAATGTTTTCACATGGATAAAAACAAAAGAGAACTGCTGGTGATGTTCCGTAACAGCTTGCTCGACGAACAGTCGATTGAACAAGCCGTGGAAGACCTGCATGCCATTTTGTTGACCGCTGAAAGATTGGACAATGTGGTAGGGTCGCTCGAATTGATTGACCTAAACAGATATGTAGTCACCAACAATCCTGTGCAGATTAAAAAAAACATTCGATTGAGAAACAAACAACCCTTTGTTTTTTTGTATAGTAAAAATTAGCTGAGTTTTTCCAGGGCAGTTTTCAATTTCACAAACACTTCATCAATTTCTTCTTTTTTGCAACATCCCACACTCAATCTATACCAGTTGCTTTCGCGGGACGCACCAAAAAAACCAAATGGCACCAGTGCCAGTAACGCCTCATTTAATAAGTAGTCCGTTACGGCATCCTGCGAAGCGAGCAAGTGACCGGAAGCCGTTTTTTTTCCCACCAGATTGATCTGAACAGTGAGGTAGATGGCCGCTTGTGGCACAATGGCGTCTACTTGATGTCCTTGGTTCTTTAATTGTATAAAGCCATTGTACAAGGCGGTTAAGCGAACGGATACCTCCTTTTTGAAATGGGTGAGGTAACTGGAAACAGCTGGCTCTTGTTGAAGAAACCTAGCCACAGCGTGTTGCTCTGCCATGGGCGCCCAAGAACCTACATGGCTATTGATGGCTTTCATTTTAGATAACAAATCGGCAGGGCCCATTGACCAACCCACCCGCACACCCGTAGCGGCAAAGGCTTTGCTGATGCCATCTACAAAAACCGTATAGGCTTTCATAGCGGGTCGAAGGGACACCGGATTGTAATGTTGTGTGTCTCCAAAAGTGAGGGTCCAATAAATTTGATCGAAGAGCACAAACAATTTCTTTTCGCTGGCGCCCCTGCTTTCATTTTCAGCAATCACCAAATCGCAAATGGCTTCTAATTCATCTTTTCCGAAAACGGTACCAGTGGGATTGAGTGGTGAACACAAGGCCAATAAGCGAGCCCCTTTGATGTGTGGCGCAATCTGCGCAGCGGTTGGCATAAAATTATTTTCCCTGGTGGCTTCTACCAATACATGTTCACCTTCTGTGAAATGGGTATAATGATTGTTGTTCCAGCTGGGCACGGGATAAATCACTTTATCTCCTTTGTCTACAATCGATCGGTAAATGGCATAAATCAATGGTCTTCCACCACAAGAAACCAGTATCTCTTCAGGTGTATACTGCAAGCCTTCTCTTTTATCTAAAAAAGAAGCAATGGCCACACGAAGATTCAACTCTCCATCGGCTGCTGGATAAGTGGTGAATCCTTGTTGATACGCAGCAATAATTTCAGCCAATAATTCTGCGGGTATGGGAAACAGTGAGGAATCAAAATCTCCAATGGTATAGTTATATATGTGCTGCCCGGACTTTATTTTTTCTTTGACCTGTGCGCCCAATCGTACAATTTCAGAACTGATCAATGTTTCGGCAAGTTGGCTAAAAAGAGGGGCAGACATAATATAGGTAAGGGGGGTTGAGCGTTACAGATTGCAAAAGTATAGGTTAGGTAGCTGAATTCAAAAACTGAGGGTAGCAGAAGTCGTACAGGGCTGATTTTTTTGTTTTGATGTAAAAAAAACAAAGAACGGGTTTGATTTTTTGAAAAAATATAAAAAAATGTACATATAGTGGTTTTTTGTAAAGTTTTTAAGAAAATACCCAAGAAATGATTCAATTTTGATTAGATAGAAGTATCTTTACCCAACGAAATCGTCCATTTTTGACCATTTTTCATCAATTTTTGACCTAAAATGACCAAAAATTGCCCGATTGTCTCAATTTTCACCCTTTTTTTGAATCACCCTGTCAGCAAAAAACATGTTTAACCTCATTCTATTTGGCCCCCCCGGTAGCGGTAAAGGAACACAAAGTGAAAAACTGATACTTCAATACGGATTGAAGCATTTGAGCACAGGCGACCTGCTCAGGTCAGAAATTGCCCAACAAACCCCTCTGGGAAAGGAGGCACAACAATACATGGACCAGGGTCAATTGGTTCCCGATGCCGTGGTGATTGGAATGATCAGCAGCGCCATTGACCAACACGCTGGAGTCAAAGGGTTTTTGTTTGACGGATTTCCCAGAACGGCCGCTCAGGCAGCCGCTTTAGACAACTTGCTGGCAGCCAAAAATACCTCCATTGCACTGATGCTTGCCTTGGAGGTAAGTGAGCCAGAGTTGATTCAACGATTGATGAAAAGAGGCGAAACCAGTGGACGCAGCGACGATACCAATGAACAGGTCATTAAAGCCAGGATTACAGAATACCACAACAAAACAGCAGCCGTTGCCGACTACTACAAGCAATTCGACAAAGTAAAAATGATAAAAGGAGAAGGCAGTATTGAAGAGATTTTTCAAGGACTTTGTAAAGAAATCGACAACAAGTTATAGGTTGTTCTAATAGCCTGCAATTGCCCCTCACGATTCCCCCAAAATTGTACAAAGATTATGTGCCAAAGTATACCTTTGCAACAAAGTTGTTGTTATGGGTAAACTAGGTAATTATGTATTGGGCCAATGGGTGGAAGGTGATGGACAGGGACAATCGCTCTTCCATGCAGTCAATGGACAAGTAATCGCTGCCGCCAGTACCAAAGGACTAGATTTTGCCGCCATTCTTCACTATGCACGAGAAAAAGGAAACCAGGCCCTGCGCAAAATGACCTTTCAAGAGCGAGGTAGAATGTTGCGGGCGCTGGCCATACACTTGCTGGAACACAAAGAAAAATTTTATGCCATCAGCTATCAAACAGGCGCCACCAAAATTGATAGCTGGATTGATATTGAAGGAGGTATTGGCAATTTGTTCTCCAATGCTTCTTTAAGAAGAAAATTACCAGATGCTTCCTTTTGTTTGGATGGAGATCCCATCAGCCTTAGCAAACAAAATAGTTTTATGGGCCATCACCTGCTGGTGCCCAAAGAAGGAGTAGCGATTCATATCAATGCCTATAATTTTCCT
>CAZCCN010000102.1:328-2157 GCA_964497085.1 uncultured Ferruginibacter sp. | reverse complement strand
AATGCTAGAAAAAATAGCTGTTAACTTACTGGCAGGGGTACCCGCTGTTGTCAAACCGGCCACGGTAACTTCATATTTGACAGAAGCGGTGGTAAAAGAAATCATCGCTTCGAAAATTCTTCCCGAAGGATCGCTTCAGTTGATTTGTGGCAGCGCAGGCAACTTGTTGGATCATGTGCAATCTCAGGATGTGGTGACATTTACAGGATCTGCCACTACCGGGCAATTGCTAAAGGCCCATCCGGCCATTCTTGCAGAGAATGTACCCTTCAACATGGAAGCCGATTCGTTAAACTGCATTGTATTGGGCGAAGACGTTGAACCGGGCGAGCCAGAGTGGGATATCTTCCTCAAAGAGGTGAAAAAAGAAATGACGGTGAAAGCGGGACAAAAATGTACCGCCATTCGGAGAATTTTTGTTCCCGAAAATAAAATAGAAGCGGTTTGGAAAGGCCTGACAACGGAACTGGATAAAACAGTCATTGGAAATCCGCTGAATGAAAAAGTAAGAATGGGCGCATTGGCAGGCAAAGCACAAAAGGAAGAAGTAAAAACGCAGGTACAAAAATTATTAGCGAGTTCAAAAATGATTTATGGTTCGCTGGACAGCGTCGCCTTGCTGGATGCCAATGAGGAAGCAGGTGCATTTCTGAGTCCGATGTTGTTGCTCAACGAAACGCCCTTTGCATCCGAAGAACCTCATAACATAGAGGCCTTTGGACCGGTGAGCACCCTGATGCCATACAAAAACATTGCCGATGCAGTGGCGCTGAGCAAAAAAGGGAAAGGCAGCCTCGTTTCTTCTATCGTTACCAACCATCCGGAAACTGCCAAAGAATTTGTATTGGGGGCGGCTAGTTATCATGGAAGAATATTGGTGTTGAACCGCGAATGCGCCAAAGAAAGCACCGGACACGGTTCGCCGCTACCGTTGCTCGTACATGGTGGCCCAGGCAGGGCCGGCGGTGGAGAGGAAATGGGAGGCTTGCGGGGAGTGAAACACTATTTGCAAAGAACCGCCATTCAGGGATCTCCTTCCATGATTACCGCCATCAGCAATGTTTACCAGCCCCACGCAAAAGGAAATACAGGGGGAATCCATCCGTTTAAAAAATATTTTGAGGAACTGCACATCGGAGACCAATTGGTGACGGAGAAAAGACTCATTACCTCAGCTGATATCGACCGCTTTGCTGATGTGAGTGGAGATCATTTTTATGCACACTTGATTGATACCGATTTCAAAGGCACCATGTTTGAAGAGCAGGTGGCCCATGGATATTTCATCATGAGTGCAGCGGCAGGCTTATTTGTAGACAGTTATGTCAAAAATCCGGTGCTGCTAAATTATGGTATAGATGAATTGCGTTTTACCAAACCAGTTTACGCAGGTACCTCTATTTACATTCGATTCACCTGTAAAGAAAAAATTGCCCAGGAACTCAAAGAGACTGATCCTTCCCTTCCCATGATTAAAGGTGCTGATATTCCAAAGGGTATTGTGAAGTGGTTGGTGGAAATGTTTGATGACACCGATGAAACCGTTGGCGTGGCGACAATATTAACCATGGTTCAAATGAAAAATAAAATCTAAACAGTATGCAACAAGCATCCCCTGCCGGATATGTTCAGTCGGTTACCGAAAACCATATCACCACTATTGAGTTTTACCATCCGCAAAGCAATTCTTTGCCTGGGCATTTACTGGAGGAATTGGCAAAAGCCATTCAATCAGCGGGTGAAGAAACGTCTTCTGCGGTCATTGTATTGAAAAGCAAGGGACACAAAGCGTTTTGTGCAGGGGCATCCTTCGACGAATTGCTACAAAT
>CAZCCN010000102.1:0-318 GCA_964497085.1 uncultured Ferruginibacter sp. | reverse complement strand
CAAGGGAAGTGTGTGGGAGGCGGTGTCGGATTGGCAGCAGCGGCAGATTACGCCATTGCCACAGAAGCAGCGGAAGTGAAATTGAGCGAATTGGCTGTTGGAATTGGTCCGTTTGTGGTGGGACCGGCAGTAGAAAGAAAAATTGGAAACAGTGCCTTTCAATCTTTGTCAATTGATGCCAGCTCATGGAGAAGCAGCGCCTGGGCTTATTCAAAAGGATTGTTTGCAGAACTACACCCATCTATCGAGGCGATGGAAGCATCGGTTGCAAAATTGGCCAATACCTTATCACATTGCAGCCCGGAAGCGATGCAAGCA
>CAZCCN010000101.1:2774-5698 GCA_964497085.1 uncultured Ferruginibacter sp. | reverse complement strand
TCTCCTTCATTGTGTCCATGGCGGCGGTAGCAAACCATGTCGATGAAAATATCCGAATTAAACGCTTGTCTGAAACGCGTAGCTATTTCAGCTACTTTCACCACGGCTTCGGGGTCGTCTCCATTTACGTGAAACACCGGCGCCTGAACCATAGCGGCAACGGATGTGCAATAATTGGCACTGCGCGCATCATCGAAATCGGTGGTGAAACCGATTTGATTGTTGATGACAAAATGAATGGTGCCGCCGGTATAATAACCTTTCAGTTTGCTCATTTGCAACACCTCGTAGACAATACCCTGTCCGGCAACAGAGGCGTCTCCGTGAATCAGGATGGGCAATATTTTGTCATATTCACTGGCATACAGTACATCGGCTTTGCTTCTGGCAAATCCCACCACCAACGGATCCACCGCTTCCAAATGCGAAGGATTGGGTGTGAGTTTAAGGTTGATTTTATTGCCTGAAGCTGTTTCAACATGAGAGCTGAAACCCAAATGGTATTTTACATCACCCGATCCCATGGTGGTATCTGGAATGGCGGTGCCTTCAAATTCGTTGAAAATTTCTTCGTAGGTTTTACCCAAAATATTCGCCAAGACATTTAGCCTACCCCGATGCGCCATTCCTATCACTACTTCCTGCACTTTATTGTCGGAGGCGGTATTGATGATGGCATCCAAGGCAGCAATGGTGGTTTCACCTCCTTCCAAGCTAAATCTCTTTTGACCGATGTATTTGGTGTGCAGGAATTTTTCAAACATCACCCCTTCGTTCAGTTTTTGCAGGATGCGCTTCTTCTGCGGCATAGGCATGGGCTGGCGCAAATGCTGTTCTGCCTCTTTCACAATCCACTCCACTTTTTGAGCATCGTTGATGTACGTGAATTCAATCCCAATATGATGGGTATAGCATTGTTGCAGATGGGTTAAAATTTGCTGAAGGGTGGCTTTGCCCAAGTTGACAAAAGATCCGGCTTCAAATGCCACCGACAAATCCGCCTCTGACAAACCAAAATGAGACAATTCCAAGTTGGCTTGACGGTTTCTTCGCTCACGGATGGGATTGGTTTTGGCTACAAGGTGGCCATTTTTACGATATGCCTGAATGAGCCGATACACCGAAAATTCTTTGGCAAGTTGTGAACCCGAAACAGATGGCCCTGCAGCAGGAGCAAGCGCTCCTGGAGACTGAAGGGTGGAAATAGCAAAGTCAAACCCTTCAAAAAACTTGCGCATGTCGCTATCCACACTATCCGGATTTTGCAAAAAATCCTTGTAAAGATTCTCTATGTAACTCGGATGCGCATTGGTGATATACTGAAAGTCCTTCATTTTGCCTTACAAATTGGGGTGAGGTGTGGAAATATCGTTCAACCGCTTGCAAATATCGGCTTAAAACTTAAGAAAAAAGCCCCTTCTCATCAAAAAAACGCTCCTTTTTAAGCCCAAAAAGCCAAATCCGCCTATTTTAAAAAAAATACCGAAAAAGACTGATTTGTTAATGTCTTTTCCTATCTTTGCAGCCCAAAAAAAGAATACATGGCAAATCACTCAGCTACCAAAAAAGATGTCCGCCAAAGCGCAAAACGCAACGAACGCAACCGTTATTATGGCAAAACCACCCGTAATGCCATTCGTGACATCAGGGCTATTGAAGATCAAAAGAGCGCATCGGACAAATTGCCCGAAGTGTCTTCTATGATTGACAAGCTTGCTAAACGTGGCACCATTCACAAAAACAAAGCAGCGAATCTGAAAAGAAAGCTTGCGTTGAAAGTGAATGCGTTGAAAAAGAAATAAGTCTTCCTTGCTTTCTATAAATTATTGAACCTGCTTTTTTTAGCAGGTTTTTTCTTTTAATTACAACCCCATGCGCACCGTTTCCATTCAAAAAACACTCCTGATTTTTCTGATGCTAAATACCGTTGTTTGGAATAGCAACGCCCAATTGACCCCTTTTGAAAAGAGTCATGGTACAGCCACGGCTACCTATCAGCAGATTGTCGAGTGGTATCGTTTGATGGATCAGCAATCTAACCTGGTTCAAGTAAAAGAAGTGGGGAGTACCGATGCCGGCTATCCGCTTCAATTGGTTCTGATTAGCCAGGACGGCAATTTTCAGCCTGCACAATGGCGAGCACAACACAAAATTGTGCTGATGATCAACAACGGCATCCATCCCGGAGAGCCCGATGGCATTGACGCCAGCATGATGTTTGTGAGGGATGTCATCAGGGGTAAAATTCTACTGCCCAAACAAGTGGTGATTGCCTGTATACCCGTGTACAACATAGGCGGCTGCTTGAATCGAAACAACCACACCCGGGTGAATCAAAATGGTCCTGTTACCTACGGTTTCAGGGGGAATTCGCAGAACCTCGACTTAAATAGAGACTTTACCAAATGTGACAGCAAGGAAGCCAAAACATTTGCTTCTGTTTTCCATTGGCTTTCACCGGATGTTTTCATCGACAATCATGTCAGCGATGGAGCGGATTACCAGCACACAATGACATTGATTACCACCCAGTATCAAAAGCTAGGAAAAGAATTGGGCAGCTGGGTGAAAGAAACATTTGAACCAGCCATTTACAGGAGAATGAAATCCAAAAACTGGGATATGATTCCTTATGTTGATTTTGAATCGACCGATATTCAAAAAGGCATGACAATGTTTTATGATCCACCCAGGTATTCATCGGGCTATGCGGCATTGTTCAACACCCTTTCATTTGTACCGGAAACCCACATGCTCAAGCCATTTGACCAACGGGTACAAGCCACCTACGACTTGTTGTTGTCAATACTGGAAGAAACAGACAAGCAAGCCACCGCTATTAGGCAAAAGCGGGCGGCTGCCATAGAAGCCACCAAACAACAGACCCGCTATCCACTGAGATGGGCGGTGAATCCGGCGGCATT
>CAZCCN010000101.1:0-2764 GCA_964497085.1 uncultured Ferruginibacter sp. | reverse complement strand
AAGGATATGAAAAGGACAGTTCCCTTAGCAAAGCCACAGGATTGCCAAAAATGTATTTCAATCATGCCAAACCATTCACAACAACCATTCCATATTTCAATCAGTACCAACCCCAAGAAATCGTTGAAAAACCAAAGGCGTATGTGATTCCGCAGGGCTGGGGCGAGGTAATCGAAAGGCTGCAGTTGAATCAAATTAAGATGGAACGGCTCCAAAGAGACAGCGCTTTCATGGTGACTACCTATCGGATTGAATCCTATAAAAGTTTGCCCAGTGCCTATGAAAAGCACCATAAGAACATGAACGTGGTCGTCAGTAAATCGAATGAGCAGCGAAGTTTTATAAAAGGCGACTATCTGGTGTATTTGAACCAGCCGGGCAATCGATACATCGTGGAGATGCTGGAGCCCTCGGGGGATGATGGTTTTTTTGCCTGGAACTTCTTCGATGGAATCTTGCAACAAAAAGAGGGTTACAGCGATTACCGGTGGGAGGACCTAGCAGCCGACCTGCTTAACAAAGACACCCTGTTGAGTGCAAAACTGGCCCAAAAAAAAGCATCGGACCCCTCATTTGCCCAAAATGCCCATGCCATCCTCGATTTTATCTACAAAAACTCTACATATTACGAAAAATCTCATATGACATATCCGATCAGCCGGATTGAGCCATAAAGCTTTAAAAAATACCGGTAAACACTGCGATTTTTCAGCAAAAACCGATACCTTTGCCACCCCGTTGACAAAGCGGGATTATTAATTTTTTTAATCACAAAAAACAGGGAAATGAGCAACTACGAATTGATGGTGATTTTTACTCCTGTGCTTTCTGAGGAAGAATACAAAGCTGCCCAGAAAAAATACGAAGCCCTCGTGAAAGAAAACGGCGGCGCTGTCGTGCACACCAAACCATGGGGACTAAAATCACTGGCGTATCCAATCGCTAAAAAGACCACCGGTCTTTATTGGGTGATGGAATACAGTGCGCCAACCAGCTTCAATGAAAAGTTGAAAATTCAACTTTTGCGTGACGAATCTGTCATGCGTCACATGTTCACTGTACTCGATAAATACGCCGTTGAGTACAATGCCAAAAAGAGAAGTGGTGTACAACATTCAGGAACACAAAAAACAGAGGCATAATCATGGCAAAAGCAAATGAAATCAAGTATCTAACAGCCATTAAAGCTGAAGCGCGTCCCAAGAAATATTGCCGCTTTAAAAAAATGGGTATCCATTATATCGACTATAAGGATGCTGATTTTTTGAAAAAATTTCTGAATGAGCAAGGAAAATTATTGCCACGCCGCATTACCGGAAACTCTCTGAAGTTTCAGCGCAAAGTGAGCCAAGCAGTAAAGAAGTGCCGTCAAATGGCTATTCTTCCTTACGTAACAGATTTATTAAAGTAATTTTATTTTTCACCACCCTAATTTCTGGTTTGCCAGAAAGAAAGCCGGAAACGGTTGGGTAAAAATGCAAAAACATGCAGGTAATATTAATTCAGGATGTAAACAACCTTGGCGGTGCCAATGAACTGGTAAATGTAAAGAATGGCTATGGTCGCAACTATCTGATTCCTCAAAAGTTGGCAGTGGAAGCAAGTCCCAGCAACTTGAAACAATTGGAAGAAAGATTGAAACAACAAGCTAAGAAAGAAGCCAAATTGTTGGCTGCTATCAAAGATGTTATTGCAACCTTAACCAATGGTGCACTCAAAGTAGGCGCCAAAACAGGTACCACCGGTAAGATTTTCGGTAGTGTAACTTCTGTTCAGATTGCTCGCGCTATCAAAGATCAGAAAGGATACGAGATCGACCGTCGTCGCATCCAGATTCTGGACGATGTGAAAGAATTGGGCACCTATAAGGCTAAAATTGATTTCGGTAACGGAAACGAAACCGAAGTTGAGTTTGAAGTGACAGCGGAATAAGCTGAAGCGAGCTATATTATTGAAAACCACCTTGTTAAAGGTGGTTTTTTTATGCCCTAACCTTACATGTAGCTTGAGAGACTATAAATTTGAATAAAAGATAGGCTTTTACGTTGAAAAGCCTATCTTTACTAGGTATTAATGGTTTTAGTTATTCGGCTTTGGGCTGACATTTCTGTAAAGGAAGACTCAGTTCGTTGTAAGAGCTAAATCATTTATTTTTTTAATTTTTTTAAACAGTTTTTTACAATGAACATCTATGTTGGAAATCTTAGTTGGTCTATGACAGACGAAGATTTAACGAATCTCTTCACTCAGTACGGTACCGTAACCAGTGGAAAAATCTTAAAAGACAAAATGAACGGCCGCAGCAAAGGCTTTGGTTTTGTTGAAATGGAAAACGACGAGGAAGCGCGTACAGCTATTGCCAATCTTCACGAAACAGAAGTTATGGGGCGCAAGTTAATTGTGAATGAATCACAACCACGTCAAGAAGGCGACTACAAAAAGCGCAGTGGTGGTGGTGGTTTCCGTGGCGGCAATCGCGGCGGTGGTTATGGCGGTGGTAACCGTGGTGGCTACGGCGGTGGAAGCCGTGGTGGAGACGGTGGTTATAATAGAGATTTTTAATTTCGAACAACCTCTTTTCACTCATATCATCCTTCAACGAAAGTTGAAGGATTTTTTTTTGCCCCTACAAAGCCAGATCCAGTGGGCACGACAGAAAGTATATGGACAATAAAAAAGCCTCTCAGTTTCCTGAAAGGCTTTCAATGAATATGGCAGCTACCTACTCTCCCGCATTGTTGTGCAGTACCATCGGCCATGAGGG
>CAZCCN010000100.1:4742-5716 GCA_964497085.1 uncultured Ferruginibacter sp. | reverse complement strand
TCGGTGGACATCAAATACTTTTTTGTTCGCAAAACACTATTGATCAAGTATTCGTATGCCTTTGTGGTGATGCCGGGTGGCTTTGGTACATTAGATGAATATTTTGAAGCCCTGACACTCATTCAAACCAAAATGCTGAATGAATTTCCAATCATTATTTTTGACAAGGCATATCACAAGGAAATCATCGACCACATTGAATACATGAAAGAAAAAGGAACAATATCGCCCGAAGATCTGAAGCTGTGTCTGTTTACCGATTCGGTGGAGGAGGCGGTAGCGCACATCAAAGTAAATGCGATCGAAAAATTTGGCTTGCAACACGAACAACCCAAGCGTTCCTGGTGGCTGTTTGAAAAAAAGTAACGATATCGTTCTAATAATTTATAATACTCAAACCGATGGGAATATTCAATCAAATCGCAGAATATCTTTACTTAAGAAAAAAAGACCCTAACCAACCGGCTACCCAATGGGTCAAATACATGCATGGAATCAATCGCTTGTCGATTCTGTTGTTTTTGATGGCATTGATCATCATTGCCATCAAATTGCTACGTCATTGACGCGGGTTGGATTTTGTGAAATTGTATACGATGCGGGCTGCGTTTGAAGAAGCAGCACCACCTTGCTGCAAGGTTGATTTCAGGCTGGCATAGTCCGCCATGATTTGTTGTTGTGTGGCTGTGTCTTGCAATATCAACCGAAGCTCCCGGGTAATATTGTCGGGGGTCAATTCATCCTGAATCAATTCTTTGACCACTTCCTTGTTCATGATCAGGTTTACCAGTCCAATGAATTTTATTTTGATGAGCCTTTTGGCTATCTGATAAGATAGGGGGTTGCCCTTATAGCAGATCACCTGGGGTACGCCAAACAAAGCTGTTTCCAGGGTAGCTGTTCCACTGGTGACCAGGGCGGCCCTGGCTTGTAGCAACAATTGATAGGTTCGATTGGAAGTGCTTTGTACGTTT
>CAZCCN010000100.1:0-4671 GCA_964497085.1 uncultured Ferruginibacter sp. | reverse complement strand
AGGGAATCTTTTCGATACCTCCAGCATGATGGGCAGTTTTTTCAGGATCTCCTGTTGGCGGCTGCCCGGTAACAACGCGATGATTTTTTCGTTCTTTGGGGTAACGGCACCGTATTCGGACATGTATCGATCAATGACTTCTGCCAAGGGGTGTCCTACATAGGTAACGGGGTAATGCCAGGTGGCATAAAAAGCTTTTTCAAAAGGCAAAATGACCAGCATGTGATCCACCCATTTTCGTATGCCCTTGACACGATTTTCTTTCCATGCCCATACTTGCGGAGAAATATAATAAATCACTTTAAGTCCTTTTTTCTTGGCCCATTTGGCTATACGCAAATTGAATCCGGGATAATCAATCAATACCAGTACATCAGGAGCAAAAGACTCAATGTCTTTTTTACAAAAAGACATATTCTTTAAAATGGTCGGCAGGTTTTTGATCACTTCCGTAAAGCCCATGAAGGCAAGTTCTCTGTAGTGCTTCACCAAAGTAGCGCCTGCTTGTTCCATCAAATCACCACCCCAGCAACGTATCTCGGCATGCCCATCTAGCTGATGCAATGCTTTGATCAAATTGCTCCCATGTAAATCTCCGCTGGCTTCTCCGGCAATGAGGTAGTATTTCATGATTCAGAATTAAGCGCAAATTAAGCCTAATGGGGCATTTATCTATCAAAATTAAAGCCGATATTTATGCTATCATCAACTGGTAGTACACCCTGATTCATCATGAAAATAGCAATGACACATACGGGTACAGGGCTCCTGCTTTTTGTATTAGGCAGCCTGTTGGGTCCCATGCAAGGGGTGGCCCAAACAGATAGTCTAGTCACCTCCGCTGAGGATACTGCCCTTGTATCGGGTACTGCCACTGGAAAAGTGTTGTATGGGGTCGCCAGTTATTATGCCAACAAGTTTGAAGGAAGAAAAACGGCCAATGGTGAAATATTTCGTCAAAGCAAAATGACTGCCGCTTGTAATGTGTTGCCACTCGGCACTTGGATAAAAGTGACCAATCTCAGAAATGGCAGGAGCGTAGTGGTTAAAACAAATGACCGACTGCATCATCGGGTCAAACGATTGGTAGACCTTACGCGAACAGCTGCGCAAAAACTTCATTTCATTGATAGGGGCTTGACCAAGGTAAAAGTGGAAGTTATCCGCCGTCCGAAGGCCAAAAGGGAATAAAGATCCGCTTATTTGTATTCATATTCAATGCGCCCCAGCAAGAGATGGTCTTTTGAATAGACACGTTCTTCCATGCGCAGGTTGTTTTCGTATCGATATTTCCACACAGTATAATTGTTGTCTCCTTCCTCTGTGGTGGTCATTTGGCTGATTTGACCATTGTCGCCGTATTCAAACAAATAATCTGCCACCAATTTCTGCTTGTATTCGTTGGTGTGTACAACGTCTGTCAATCGATGTTGGTCATCGTAATAGTAATAATATTTGGCACCTGTTTTGGTGTCTTTTTCGATGGCGACGTTGTGATTTTCATCCAGGGAAAACAGAATAATCGTACTGTCTTTGCTATTTCGAATTCGAATCATTTTAATGGGGAGGCTATCTTGTTGGTAGATATACCGGTGTTCTTCCGTAATGCTGTTCACATAATCATCATCTGCCGACCGTGAATGAGAAACAATGCTGATTAATCTTCCTGCTTGGTCGTATTGGTAGGAGATGCTGCTGGAAGCAATGCGCGCACTGTCATGTGTTTGAATCAGTCTGCCCTGCCCATCAAAAATAGACTTCATGGTGGAAGCGCCATTCAGGTTGGATTTCGTATACAAGATAGCAGATGAGTAGTCTTTTGCTATTTTCTTTTGGCAAAAGAAATCTTCTGTGGGTTGCCCGTCGCTTTCAAAGCTCGTGATATTGATCGACCGGATTTTTGAGGCTTTGTAAGCAGCCATGTCCAAGCCGGCATGGTGGCTGCTCACCAGGTCCTTATAATAATATTGTGCAGTACTAGATTTTTGCAGGATCAGAAAAAAAACAAGGGCAAGCAATTCTTTTTTCATGTGGCGTCGATTGATGTTTCTTGTGTACAAAGGTAGTTTGTTGGGAATGTCTTTCAAACTTGCCAACAAACTTTATTATTTTTATCCTTTCGGGCCAATGACGGCCAGATTCTGAACCTTCAATTGAATACAATGGAAAATACGGCAACCGCTTTCATGCGATTGGTGACCATCATGGACGAATTAAGGGAGAAATGCCCTTGGGATCAAAAGCAAACCATCGAATCATTGCGGCACTTAACCATCGAGGAAACCTACGAACTGACCGATGCTATTTCTGAAAACGACTGGAAAGGCATCAAAGAAGAGCTAGGCGATTTGCTGTTACACATTGTTTTCTATGCCAAAATTGGCGCCGAAAAAAATGAATGTACCTTGGAAGAAATCATCAACGGGGTATGTGAAAAATTGATTGTGCGACACCCGCATGTCTATAGCGAGGTAACTGTCTCGGGCGAGGAAGAAGTCAAGCAGAACTGGGAAAAGATAAAATTGAAAGAAGGTAAGAAGTCTGTGTTGGGTGGGGTGCCCAAGTCTTTGCCTTCGATGGTGAAAGCCATCAGGCTGCAGGAAAAGTCCAAGCAGGTGGGCTTTGAATGGGAGCATGCGTCTCAAGTATGGAACAAAGTGGAAGAAGAAATCAAGGAGTTACAGGAAGCTGTTTCGACAGGGCAGGTATCGGATATGGAAGACGAATTGGGAGACGTTTTCTTTTCGTTGGTGAATTATGCGCGCTTTTTGGAAATAGATGCGGAGCATGCGTTGGAAAAGACCAATAAGAAATTCATTCATCGATTTACGGAGATGGAAAAGGAAGCCACCGCACAACAAAAGTTTTTGCAGGACATGACCCTGGAAGAAATGGATGCGTTGTGGAACCAGATCAAAGCGAAGCAAGCCGGGCGGCTATAACCTATTTCTTCTTGCGTGAGATATACGCTTCAAATGCTTCCAAAGGAAAACTGCTCAGGTTCTGATTACTGGTAACACCTGCCTTTTGAGCCACTTTGATGCCGTATTTCACATCCTCCATGCCTTCAATCGAATGGGCATCCGGATTAATTGAAATCAAAACATGTTGCTGCAGAGCGTATTCAATGTGCCGCCAGTCCATGTCCAGTCGGTTGGGATTGGCATTAAGCTCAATCACCACCTGGTGTTTGGCACAGGCATCAATGAGGGCCTGGTGGTTGACAGGATAACCGGGTCTGCTCAACAGTAGGCGTCCTGTTGGATGACCCAAAATGGTGGTATATGGATTTTCAATGGCCTTCATCAGGCGCATCATGGCCTTTTCTTCACTCATTTTTAAATTGCTGTGAACGGAGGCAATCACCAGGTCGAATTCGGCCAATACTTCGTCGGGATAATCCAAGCTGCCATCATTCAATATGTCCGATTCAATGCTTTTGAATATACGGAAGGGGGCCAATTGGGCATTCAGGGCATCGATCTCCCGGTGTTGGGCCCGAATCCGCTCCACCGAAAGTCCTTGCGCATAAAAAGCTGATTTGCTGTGGTCGCTGATGACCAGGTATTCCATTCCCTTGGCGATGGCCGCCTTTGCCAGCTCTTCAATACTGTTATTGCCGTCACTCCATTGGCTGTGGCAGTGAATAATCCCTTTGCAATCGGTCAATTGAATGATCTTTTCCCATCCATTTGGCTGGGTAGGGTGAAGGGCGGCGGGATTTTCCCTCATATAAGGGGGTACCCAGGGCAGATTTCTTTGTGCAAAATAAGCCCGTTCATCAACCATTGCGCCCTTTGAAAGGACCGGAACTGCCTGTAAGGCATTCCAAAAAGGCTCCGAAGAAGACAGTTGGATTGATTTCTCAATTAGGTCGTATGGATGGGCGCTGTGCAACAGAATCTCTATTCCGGCATTTGTTTTGTACCGAATGGCATCAGTCGTTTGTTGGACAACCTGAAAGGATGTGGCTGATTGCAGGCTCTTTTCAATCACATCCATCGGTGTGGAAAGCACCCATTCCAATTCATCAATGGTTTCCCATTGGCGAAGAAATTTTCCAGTGAGCAGGATAGTGGCATCGGGAAAGGTATCTACTAAAAAACTTTCTATTTCTTTTGCAATCGATTCAACCTGAGCATATAAGTGGCTTTCCTTGTGGGCGAAGTAAAATGTAATGGCATCCAATACATTTTGTTGTGTCTTTTCTCCAAAGCCTTTGAATAGTTTTAATCTGTTCTCTTTACAGGCATACATCAATTCGCCCAGTGTTTCAATGTCCATTTCTTTCCAGATGGTATGAATTTTTTTTGGGCCAATGCCTTTGATTTGCAACATTTCAATGACACCCGAAGGGGTTTTGGCAATCCATTCATCCAACACTTGCAAATGTCCGGTTTGGAGCAATTCAGTGATTTTTTGGCCCGTGGAGCTTCCAATTCCTTTTAAAGAGGCAATTTGTTCGGCGGGCGTTTCTGACAATTGAACAGGTAACTGATCGATGGCAAAGGCTGCAGATGCATAGGACTTTGCCTTAAAACTATTTTCTCCATGGATATCCATCAACTTGGAAAGCAAAGCAAAAAAATCTGAAATCTGGTCATTGCGCATCTTCAAATGTACAGATTACTGAGTATAAATGATTCACAGATTCGATGGCAAAGAGCGGTA
>CAZCCN010000099.1:0-5944 GCA_964497085.1 uncultured Ferruginibacter sp. | reverse complement strand
TCTTTCATTGTCCTTGAAGTATCCCCAACGGATGGGCTTCATGTCTGTTCTGCAATTGGTACTGATGGTTCCGTTCTGACAAAAATTAATCGAAGAATCGTATGCCAATTCACCAAACTGCCAGATCATTTTAGGCCCAGGAATGGTCAATAAAAAGGCTTGCGCCAATTCAATTCTCCTGGGAGCTTGGTTGGTATCTTTTACATTGTAAATTCCATTGTAGGAATAACCATTTCCATTGTTAATATTCAAATAATTGATCCTTTCTTCATCATGGCTTTCCATGTAGGAAACCAGGTAGGGATTGGACCATCCTCTGTTGCTGGCTACTGCACTGGATATATCCCTTCCGGTATTCCAGCCCATGGAAATTTGACCGTAGTTGTAGTTCATATTTCCCCAAAGCATAAAGCCTTTATTGGACAATGCGATCTCTTCAGAATTGTCTGCAAAGTGTTCTAGGATAGCTATCGAACCGGGCGCTTTCAGCTGCATAGTATCATAATATCGGTTCCAGATATCGATACGACTCTGGTCATAGGCACTCCAGCATCCCACGCAAGAAGGATTGTTGGTTTGAGTGAATCCCTTTGACAAATCAAATCGAAAGCCGTCAATTTTATAATTCACCAACCAATGCTCCAATACCCTGCTGGTGAAATAACGGGTCTGCAAGCTACTATGGTTAAAGTCATACCCTACATTATAAGGATGGGTGGCTGTGGGATTAAACCAAGGGCTATTGGAGGCCGGCCGGCTATTGACTGCATCCCAGTAGAGTTGAACCAAGGGAGACAACCCGAAAGAATGATTCAGCGCAATGTCCATGATGACCGCAATGCCGTTTGCATGACACAGATCCACAAACCTTTTGAAATCATTGGCAGGACCATAATATTTGTCCACCGCAAAATAAAAATCAGGATTGTATCCCCAACTGTTGTTGCCTTCGAATTCATTGATGGGCATGAACTGGATGGCATTGACACCTAAAGTCTTCAAATAATTCAATGTATCGATCATTGTTTTCCAATCATGCTTGGCTACGAAGTCTCTCAACAACAATTCGTATACAATCAAATTTCGTTTATCAGGCCTGGTATAATTGGTGGCTGTCCAGGTATAGGAAGGAGCACGCGTTTGAAAAATGCCCACTATCCCTGTTGTATAACCTGTAGGATAAGCCTTCAAACTTGGATAAGTGCTGGCATCAATATAAGGATCATTCCAAGGATCCAGTACTTTTTCAACATAAGGGTCTGTGACAGCCAAACTACCATCTACCATATATTGAAACGAATATTCTTGTCCAGGGGTCAGACCCGTTACACGCAACCACCAGTAATTACCATCCACCGATTTTTTCATTTGATAAGTAGATGTTTCCAGCCAATTGCTTCCGGGCATGTCACCAATGATGCAAACCCTGTTTTTATAGGGGGCGTATAATAGGAAGGTAACTGAGGTATCGCCAGGCTCATAATTGATGCCGTCTCTGATGCCAGCCGGCGGATTGGCCACTGTGACTGTTCCCGCAACAAAAAAGGTGATGGTGTCTGATACCGTTGTGGCACCAACCGTTGCCCTCAGGACAATCACTTGCGTTCCTGAAGTTGAAATGGTTGGACTAGGTGAAGCAGTAATGGTTGTTGCAGCAGAAGCAGTTTGAATCAGGGCTCCGTTGAAATACAGCTGAAGGGTGGCAGACTGATTTGATTTACCCGTAATAGCCACTGTATTGCCTACCACTTTTGAAATAGGTTCCGGCTTCGGCGTATAAGTAGGTTGTTTAAATGGATCGGTGATGGTGGCTGCCAGTGCAGACGTATAGATAGGAATATACATATCACTGCCATCTGTATTCCGATGTACGATACTCCCGTTTCCGCTTCTAAACAAAATAGCGATTTTATAAATCGTCTCCCCGGCGGGCACCCCAAAGAAAGCACGGATGGTGTTGGCAGCACCAAAAGCAAAACTCCATTTGTTTGTTCCTGCATATGGTGCGTTCAAACCAGGATTGGCTTGTGTAAAGTTTTGATTGTATTTGACGTATCGCCAATTGGACGAAGAAGTACTGGCACTCGTAATCACACCTATATGAACATAGACATCTGTGGTGGCACCATAATTTTTTAAGGCAGCATTGCCCTTGGTAGCATCCAGCGTAATCGTGAAATTTTTTGTGGAGTCGTCCACTGGAAAAGTAGCAGGATTGCTCCAGGTCAATAACTGTCCATTGCTGATTTGCAAAGAAAAAACAGCAAGAACCAATACAGACAATTTTTTCATACGTTCTAATTTATTGTGTAAAATAAACACATTATATCAGATAATAAAATAAATTACCCTCATTTTATACCTATCTATTGGTTGAATTTGACAGAATCATGACAAATATTTTGCCCCCTGAAATTTTATTGTACTTTTAGTTTAGTGTATTTTGTACACAACATCCATTTTATCAAACAAAATCGATTGCTATGTCCGCTCAACTCACTGCCACGCATAAAAAATTGTCTTTCTGGGACCTATGGAACATGAGTTTTGGTTTTTTCGGCATTCAGTTTGGCTTCGAATTGCAAAATTCAAATGTCAGCAGAATCTTTGAAACCCTTGGTGCCAACAAAGACGAAATTCCCGTTCTCTGGATCGCTGCGCCCCTCACAGGCCTTTTGATTCAACCCATTGTGGGCTACTTGAGTGATCGTACCTGGCATCCTTATTGGGGCAGAAGAAGACCCTTCTTTTTTATCGGCGCTGTATTGGCAACCATTGCATTGTTCATCATGCCCAATTCGCCTTCTCTGTGGGTAGCGGGTGGCATGTTATGGATTTTGGATGCATCGATTAACATTTCCATGGAGCCCTTCAGAGCATTTGTAGGCGACAAACTTCCGCCCCAACAAAGAACCACCGGTTTCGCCATGCAGAGTTTCTTCATTGGTGTGGGCTCGGTGATTGCGGCGCTGTTGCCTTGGGTTTTTACCAATTGGTTTCACGTAAGCAATACCAGTTCGGTAGGAACCATTCCAGATTCGGTAAAATGGTCATTCTACATTGGAGGTTTTGCCTTTCTTTCCTCGGTATTGTATACCGTTTTTTCTACAAAAGAATTTCCTCCAGAGAATATGGAAGCGTTTAAAAAAGAAAAGAGAGAAACCACTTTTTTACATGCGGTGAAAGAAACATTTGGGGGCATTTTAAAAATGCCCAAAACGATGAAGCAACTTGCTTTGGTGCAATTCTTTACTTGGTTTGCCTTGTTTGCCATGTGGATATATACCACCAATGCGGTGACAGCCAACAAATACAACATGAAAGTAGACAAAGTGCTTGTTGACAAAATGGCGAACGCTGTATCCGGTAAAATTTTAGCTGAGGAAACACTCAAGGATAGTAAAAAGAAAAAAAGCTTAGAATCATTAAAAGGAGATATTGAAGAAATCAGAAAATATCGATCTGAGCAAAATCCTGTTACCATATCAGTAAACCTGGCCAATTATTTTTCTGAAGAATCCAATACAGATGTTTCTGCAGAAGACAAACTTGTCCTCAAACGCGTTCAACAGGAATACAATGATGGCGCCGACTGGCTTAACGTTTGTTCTTCTGTGAGAAATGGGGTGGCAGCGTTATTCGCGTTTATCATTCCTTTGATTGCCTTTAGAACGAATCGAAGAATGACACACTTGATTTGTTTGACCATCGGCGGACTCGGCTTGTTGTCAATTTATTTTATCTCCGACCCAAAAATGATCATGGTGTCCATGGGCATGGTCGGCGTAGCATGGGCCAGTATTTTATCCATGCCCTATGCAATGCTATCCAATGCATTGCCTTCCAATAAAATGGGTTACTACATGGGCGTATTTAATTTCTTCATTGTGATTCCTCAAATTGTAGCTGCCAGCATCCTTGGATATTTTACCATGAAAATCTTTCATGCCAACACACTCAATACGGTTGCCCTGGGTGGCATCTCCATGATGGTGGCAGGCTTATTGACATTACTGGTATCGGATGAAGAAAAATAAAGTCAACTTGATTATGAAAAAAACATACTCCCTACTCTTACTTTGCGTCATTTCCTTGCCAGTATTTTCGCAAGAGCAATCCATTCAGTGCTACCCGACCAACTGGTGGGTGGGCATGAAACATGCCAATGTGCAAATCATGCTGTATGGCAAAAACATCGGTGCTGTCAAAACTTTTCAGACACAATACCCGGGTGTTGCCATCAAAAAAATACACAAGGTCGAAAACAATGATTATGTCTTCTTGGACGTATCCATCGCGTCTGCCACCCAACCAGGCTGGATGAAGATTGCGGCGCAAGGACCCAAAGGAAACTCAACCATCAATTTTGAACTGAAACCCAGGAGAAAAGGGAACAGCACCCTATATGCACAGGGCATTACTTCAAAAGATTTCATGTACTTGATTATGCCGGATCGTTTTAGCAATGGAGACGAGTCAAATGACAGAATCCCCGGTATGAAAGACCAAAGTCTGAGAAGGGACACTGTATATGAAAGACATGGAGGTGATTTGAAAGGAATCCAAAATCATTTGGATTATCTGGAGCAACTAGGTGTCACCGCCATCTGGCTCAATCCGGTTTGGGAAAACGATATGCCCAACCGAACTGAACATGGTTATGCGTTCACCAATCACTACCAGGTGGACATAAGACTGGGCGGCAATAAAGCGTACCAAGAATTGGTTGATGCGGCCCATGCACGCGGAATGAAAATTGTTCAGGATGCGGTGTACAATCACGTTGGCAGGTTTCATTACACCGTTCAAAACCCGCCGATGAAAGACTGGCTCAACCAATGGGACACCTACACCAACACCCATTACAAAGACCAGACCCTCTTCGACCCATATGCAAGTCCCGCTGAGAAAAAAATCATGTCGGATGGCTGGTTCACGACCGAAATGCCAGACCTCAATCAAAGAAATCCTTTTGTTGCCAATTTTTTAATCCAACATGCGCTGTGGACGGTGGAAGAATTTGGTATTGATGGATGGCGTATTGATACCTATGCCTACAATGATTTGGATTTCATGAATCGTTGCAACCGGGCATTGATGGATGAATACCCTCGCATCACTTTGTTTGGCGAAACATTTGTGCACGGCGTTCCCAACCAGAGTTATTTCTGCCAAAACAACTATCAAGTTCCTTTTAAAAGCAACTTGCAAGCGGTGACAGACTTTCAATCCCTTTGGGCCATTACCGATGCGTTGACACGGGATTTTGGATGGACGGATGGCCTGAATAAATTATATACCGTTCTGGCGCAAGACTTTGTGTATAAAGATCCCTATCGAAATGTAATCTTCTTGGACAACCACGATCTGTCGCGCTTTTACTCAGTGGTGGGAGAAGACATGAATAAATACCAATCGGCTCTATGCTGGTTACTGACTTGCAGGGGCATTCCTCAATTGTATTATACCTCCGAATTTGCTACAACCGGTTTCACCAGCCCCAATGACGGTTTGGTTAGGCTCGATTTCCCGGGTGGCTGGAAGAATGACTCCATCAATAAATTTCAAGCAGCCGGAAGAACAACCAAAGACCAGGCTATTTATCATTTGATTGAAACCCTGGCCAATTATCGAAAAAAATCAAGTGCCTTGACCACCGGTAAACTCATGCAATTCATGCCACAGGATGGCCTATACGTGTATTTCAGATACGACCAAAAACAAACGGTGATGGTGATTATGAACACCACCAAAACCACCAAAAAAGTTGAAATAAATCGCTACAGCGAACGAACCTCTGGCTTGGGTCATTATATCAACGTGCTGACTCAGGAAAAAGGAATTTTGAAAGACTTCTCAGTTCCGCCTTATCAAACTTTTGTCTATGAATTACAATCTAAATAACATGATTAATTATCAAGATTATAAAGAGGATTTTGATTTT
>CAZCCN010000098.1:2346-5983 GCA_964497085.1 uncultured Ferruginibacter sp. | reverse complement strand
CATTCGCTTCCACTTGTCGATGTCATGAAGGGCCTTTTCTAAGATATATTTTTCTTTACCCCAGGTAAAATTAGGGATGTGGGTATCTGAAAAGCCGGTTGCAAATACATTGCAGGAAACCCCAACCCATGTGCCAGTATTGAAAGAAGTATTAATAGCTGAACGACTGTAATCTCCCATCAATAAACCTGCTTTATTACCTGCACTGATGGAATGACATGAGATTCCCTTTGAATAATAAATATCAGAGGCATTGTTTTTCACATTGCTATTGGTGGTACCTGCCCCCAAATTGCACCAGGCACCAATGACGCTGTCTCCCAGGTAACCATCATGGGCTTTGTTGGTGTATTCAAACAATACACTGTTTTTGATTTCCCCGGCCGCCACGCAAAAAGGGCCAATCGTGGTACCTGCATACAACCGAGCCCCCATTTTGACAACACTGTTCTCTCCGATGGATATAGGCCCCCGTAACAAAGTGCCCTCCATGATCTCGGCATTAGAACCAATATAGATCGGGCCATGTTCAGCATTTATAGAACAGTTTTTCAGGTGCACGCCTGGCTCTATGAATATATTTTCCTTTTTCAGGTAAAAATTTGATGCATCGATGGGGGCAGAAGTCCTTCCTTGGGTTATCCATTCAAAGTCCTTTTGAATAGCCCATGCATTGAGTTGAAAAATATCCCATGGATAGTGGATGAAAGGCGTTTCATCCGACGAAGCAAGCAACCTGTTGGCCGCTGCTGCCTGTAAGATTTGGACATGATTGTCCAGTGTTGGAATGATGTTGGCAGGAACAACCACACAAGGTTCTGTTTGATCATCGGCAACGGTGAATGTGTTCGTCAGCTGGCTGAGTCCAAGCCATTTTTCTCTTATGGTTAGTATCCCAATACGAATGTCTGCCACATGGCGGGTGTACGTGAAGGGAATCAACTCCTCCTTGGATGCTTTATCGTCTAGGAATATTCTCATTCGCTATCTGCTCAATATTTGAAATCGTACAATCTTGTAAGGAATGGTACAAAGGTCAAAAAAAAATCCCAACCAGAAAGAGTTGGGATAGAATATGTTGAGGGTAACAAAGCTTATTTGGCTTTTTTCTCGTAACGCTTTTTGAATTTGTCGATACGTCCTGCAGTATCCACCAATACATTCTTACCAGTATAAAATGGATGCGATGTGTTAGAGATCTCTAATTTGATGACAGGATACTCTTTTCCGTCTCCTTCCCAAACGATGGTTTCTGAACTATGAGCGGTTGAACGGCTCAAAAAAGTAGTGCCATTACTCATGTCCTTGAACACTACGGTTCTGTAATTTGTTGGGTGAATGCCTTCTTTCATAATTGGTTGTTTTGCACACGGATTTTGCCGTGTCGTTTATTAAGGTTGCAAAGGTATGGTTTTTCCGCAGAAAATGCTAAAAATATTTAGCTTTTCATGTTCACATACTGTAGGGCAATCCCCAGGTTCCAAGTCTTGCTAAGCTGTATAACTTCTTGTAAATCATCTATTTTTTTGCCTGTAATGCGTATAATATCGTCCATAATGGCGGCCTGCACCTTCAGTCCGCTGTCTTTGATCAGTTTGACAATTTTCTTGGCATCTTCTTGCTTGATTCCGTTTCTGACAGGCACTTCCTTTTTAGTTACTTTTCCGCTTACAAAAGCATCTTTGCTAAAATCGTAGATTTCGGCGGCCAATCCTTGTTTCATACTCCTGCTGATGAGGACATCGATGATTTGCTGGATTTTCATGTCGCTATCTGCTTCCAGATTCACTTTAAAATCCTTTTTGTTCAATTCAATCACAACGTGTGAACCTTTGAAGTCGAAACGATTGGTAATTTCCTTGTTTACGACATTTACGGCATTGTCCAATGTTTGTAGGTCAACTTTACTGACCATGTCAAATGAAGCCATGTTTTTTATTTTAAAGTATTCAATTAATATCTATGGTGCAGTTTTGGATAAGCGTTTGGTTGAAAACCACATGAGCCCCAAACCTGCAAGTAACAAGAATCCGGCAATCCATTCCGCCTGCGTGATGTGCAAACCCAATAATGCATAACTATTGTTAACGCGAATCAGCTCCATCAATATTCTTTCAAAGCCGTTGAAAGTGAGATACAATCCGAACAGGGCCAAGGGAGCTTTGAAGTACTTTCTAGAACTCCACAACATGAAAAACAAGAAAGTACACACAATGAACTCATACAATGGTGTCGGGAATACAGGCAATGGCAATACTTTGTTGTGGTCTTCGGTAATACCAGGAATCGGATTGCCGTCTTTGTTTACATTCATCGGATAACTATAAGCAAAAAGCCAGGTTGGTAAAAAAGACGGACCTTGAACAGATCGATGAGGGACTTGATCCAGTGAAGCATAGGTTCTGTCGGTTACATAGACTTCCTGACCATTTTCAATGGTTTTGCCCTGGGTAAAATAAAGGGTATTTTGCTGTAGCTTCTGTTCAAATTCACCAGCTTGGGCAATAGATACATTGCCTTGCGCATCACTAATGTAGGCACTATTGTATACACCCCAGTCTCCATCACCGGAGAGCTGGCATCCCAAGCGTCCGATGGCATAGGCAATCATCAGCGCAGGTGCCGCTGCATCCACCAAATGTTTGACTGAGACGCTTTTCTTGGCAGCATACCAACAAATGGCAATCGCAGCCACAATCAAGCCACCATAAAATGCCAACCCGCTTTGAGACAGCAATCTTTCTATGGGATGCGCCATGAATTCATCCCAATGCTCAAAGTTGTCGAATAGTTTGGCACCCAGTATGCCAAAAATCAATCCGAGAACGACAAAATCGCCTACCCTGTCATGTGGCCAAATACGTATGATTCTTTTCTCGGGTTGTTTTAACCTTACTTTGTGTTTTTCCCACCATTTGATACCCACCAGGAAAGAGGCCATCAATAAGCCGCCGAGCAGGTTTCCTTCGCCAGAAAAAATATAGGCTTGCGGATCAATGGTTTCCGGTTTGGACAACATCACTCCGACAATTTTATAGCCAAATGCAAAACCAATGACGCCGTTGAGGAGTAGATCAGACCAACTAGCAGGACTTCCAACCAAAATGGTTTCTTCTTTGGGAACAAACAATCCTTGTTTTTCTTTTCTGCGCAATTCTGCCGACAACACCCAAGCCGCCACAATGAATGCAAGCGCCACCAACAAACCAAAGGTGTTGATGAAACTCAATCCATGCCATTCTACCCCAAACCAGTCTTTGAATACATAATACAGATTAGGATACATGCTGAATGGTTTTAAAGATGATATAAGGCAATTCAATCATCAAGATTAATTACAATGCGTATCAAATGCGCCCATCAGGTTTTCTGCAATCATTTGGGCGCTTCTGCCTTCAATGTTATGTCTTTCGATCATGTGAACGAGTTGACCATCTTTGAACAAAGCGATGGCAGGAGAAGAAGGCGGATAAGGCAACAAGTATTCCCTTACTTTTTTAACCGCATCTACATCAAAACCTGCAAAGGTGGTGGTGATGTGGGTGGGCTTCTTGGGTGCATGTTGCACGGCCATCAATACACCGGGTCTGGCAGTGCCCGCACTACAGCCGCAAACCGAGTTGATCATGACCAAAGT
>CAZCCN010000098.1:0-2325 GCA_964497085.1 uncultured Ferruginibacter sp. | reverse complement strand
CGGGTGTGAGCAATTCCTGAAAACCGTTTTCGGTCAACTCTTCTTTCATGGGGATGACAATTTCTGCTGGATACATATCTATATTCGTTTAGTTGTTTAGTTGTGGAAGTGTTAGTAGCCAAGGATTTTTAACATGCTTTGAGCAGATTGTTCCTTGGCATATAACCAATCTGTCAGTTTTCCATTCTTGTCATGACCAATGATCACATGTTTGGGTGATGGGATCATGCAATGGCTCACCATCTTCTATCTTGGGTAAGAACACTTCATTGATGTGTTCTTCTGAATCGTAATAATCATGACTGTCGCAGGTGATGCCACCCAACACTACCCTGTGGTATTCATTGTCCCACTTGTTGATGGGCAGCATCAGGAACTTTTCTCCGATACCCCAGGTATCCGGTAAAGTGGTGATGAAGGAAGAATCAATCATATACCAGGTTTCACGGTCATTCTGCATCTTCTGTCCGATGACACTGTAGATATGCGCCATGCTCTCGCCTACGGTATAGCTGCCGAATTCAGTAAAAATATTAGGCATTGGCACCTTGTTCCGATTACAGGCCACTTTGATGTTTCGGACAATCTCGTTGATCATGAATTGGTAATCGTATTCAAAACCGAGAGAATGTTTAATGGGGAATCCTCCTCCGATGTTTATGGAGTCCAGTTCAGGACAAATCTTCTTTAGCTGGCAATACAGGTTGATTACTTTGTTCAATTCACTCCAGTAGTAGATATCGTCCTTAATGCCTTTGTTTAAAAAAATATGCAGCATCTTCAGTTGAAAGCGGTGTTCATTGCCTTCAATCTTGTCTACGTAAAACTCCAAAATGTCTTTGGCACGGATGCCCAGGCGGGAAGTATAAAAAGGGAAATTGGGTTCTTCTTCAGCTGCCACCCGAATCCCCAGATTGAAAGGCACTTTGACCGATTTGATGTAGGCTTTGAGTTCCTCTTTGTTGTCCAGGATGGGAATGACATTCTTGAAACCACTGTTCAATAACCCGGCAATTCTTTGCGTGTAGGGTTTTTGTTTGTACCCATTGCAAATGATGTTGATATCCTTGGTGATTTTCTTTTTGGCATAGAGCTTTTTGATGATGTCTATATCGTAAGCGTAAGAAGTTTCCAGATGGATATCATGTTTTAAAGCTTCTTCCACCACAAAAGAGAAATGAGAACTTTTGGTGCAATAGCAATAATTGTATTTGCCGGTGTATTTGTGTTTTTTGAAGGCAGCAGCAAACATGGCTTTTGCCTTATTGATCTGGCGGCCAATTTTGGGCAGGTAACTTAGTTTCAAAGGGGTGCCATATTTGTCAATCAGCGCCTTGATGTCCTGCCCATTGTATTGCAGGTAGTTGTTAACGAGCTTGAAATCTTCCTGTGGGAAGTTAAACGTCTGGTTGACCAGGTCGCTATAGGTATTGTTCATTCCAGCAGGAGTCATGCTAGTGTTGAATTATAGGTTAACAATATGGAGAAGCAAAGATATTCATTAAAAATAAAATCCGGATACAAAACTGTACCCGGATCTATGTACTTAGTACCCTAATGATTTACTTAACTGAATCGACCAATTTCTTAAATGAAGCAGGCTCGTTCATGGCCAAATCAGCCAACACCTTTCTGTTCAAATCGATGTTCTTCTGAGCCAACTTGTTGATGAACTGGCTATAGTTCATCCCTTCTGCCCTAACAGCAGCGTTGATACGAGCAATCCACAAAGTGCGGTATTCGCGTTTTTTCAATTTGCGTCCAACGTAGCTATACGTCAAACCTTTCTCCATTACGTTTTTCGCAACGGTGTATACATTTTTACGTTTTCCGTAGTATCCTTTGGCAGCTTTTAAGATTCTTTTGCGGCGCGCTCTGCTGGCGACTGCATTTACTGAACGTGGCATATTTGAATGTTTTTAATGTTAAAATGGATTGAATGAAAACCGGGGCTTATTTCATGCCCAATAAACGCTTCACGAAATGCATGTTGGCATCGCTTACCGTTCCGTTAATACGCATGTTACGCTTGCGTTTGGTTGACTTTTTGGTGAGAATGTGGCGTTTAAAAGCTTTTTGGAATGTGATTTTACCGGAACCGGTCACTTTGAAGCGCTTCTTGGCGCTGCTGTTGGTTTTAACCTTTGGCATTGTATAACTTTTTGTTAGTTACTCCCTGCTGGCGTTCCAGACAACCCGGAAACTTATGGAGCCTTGTGGGAAATGTTTAATCGAAAAGATTTTCTTTTCGGGCTGCAAATGTAAGTGAAATTTGGCTTTTTTGTGCATGTGCACCCTGTTTTTTTAGCTTTTTAGACCTAAAAA
>CAZCCN010000097.1:1114-5997 GCA_964497085.1 uncultured Ferruginibacter sp. | reverse complement strand
ATATCAGTGATTTCCAAGAAGTAAAAACCACTTGGCACCCCATTGAAAACATTGGCGGAGCCAAAGCGGGGTATTAATATTGTGCAAGCAAACATCCATTAAACTTGTTAAACCTTTTAAACATCTGAAACTCCTTTCGGGTTTATTGTCTAATTTTATATAAAACACATTCACCATGAGTACTAGCAAAATTATTTTAATTGGCTTGGCCGCTTTTTTACTGATCATCTTATTCTGGGGTTGCAATGGATACAACGGACTCATTCAAACCGATCAAGGTGTCCAAAAGTTATGGAGCAATGTTGAAACCAACTACCAGCGTAGAACAGACTTGTACAGCAGTGTCATCAAAACCATCGAAGGTTCAGCAAATTTTGAAAAATCAACTTTGAAAGAAGTGCTGGAAGCTCGTTCCAAAGCTACTCAAATCAAAGTAGACATCAATGACCCTGCATCTATGGAGGCCTATCAAAAAGCACAAGCTGGTTTACAGGGATCCTTTAGCAGGCTGATGGCGGTGGCTGAGAATTATCCTGATTTGAAAACAACCAGTGCATTCAGGGATTTTCAAACTCAGATTGAAGGCACTGAAAATAGAATCAACGTAGCCAGGCAAGATTACAACAAAGCCATTGAAGCCTATAACCTACGCGTGAAAAGATTTCCCAATGTGATCCTTGCTCGATTGTTTGGTTATGCAGAAAAGCCATATTACAAAGCAGATGAAGGAACCGAAAAGGCGCCGAACATAGAATTTAATATCAAGTAGTATTCATTTAAACTGTTTATCATGTTTGGTTTCCTCCAAAAGAAAAAGTTGTTGTCTGACGCAGACAATGATCGAATTGTGGAGGCCATCCAGGCAACCGAACGACGCACTTCCGGCGAAATCAGGGTATACATAGAATCTCGAAATCCTTTGGTATCGACCCTCGAAAGGGCCCAGGCCATTTTTTTTCAAATGCAAATGCATCATACACGGCAACGAAATGCTGTATTGTTGTACGTAGCCATACAAGACAAAGAAGTGGCCATTTTGGGTGATGAAGGCATTCATCAACAAGTAGGTACTGATTTTTGGAACCAGCAAGTGGCACAGATGGTGACGTTGTTCCAAGAAAACAGTGTGACCGATGGAATGGTTCGCTGTGTCACCGAAGTGGGCAATGTATTGGTGGAAAAATTTCCATTCATGGAAGGCACAGATCAAAATGAGCTGTCCGACAGCATCGTGTTTGGAAAATAAATTAGCTTCTTCATGAGATTCATCAAAATAATTGGCTGTATCCTGTTGTGCTGGATGTTTATTCAGTCGGTCAGGGCGCAAGAAATACCCGCTCGGCCTTCTCCGCCTGTGCTCGTAAATGATTATACCCAAACCCTTACTTCCGATCAAGCTGCTGCACTCGAAAGAAAACTAGTCACATTTGACGATAGTACCTCCACTCAAATTGCGGTGGTCATTGTACCATCGCTGAGTGGAGCTGATATCAGCGATTATGCCTTGCAAGTCGGTCGCACATGGGGTGTAGGGGGTAAAGATTACAACAATGGTGTGGTGTTGCTGATTTCAATAGCAGACCGAAAAATCAATATTTCTACGGGGTATGGGGTAGAAGGGGCCTTGCCTGACATTACCGCCAAGCACATCATAGATGAAATTATCAAACCCAATTTTAAAGGCCAGGATTATTATCGAGGGATTGATGAAGGAACCGATGCCATCATACAGGCGGTTAAAGGTGAGTACCAGACACCCAGGTCCAAGCGTCGAGGTGATTCCGGTGCCAAAATCATTATGTTGGTCATCATCATAGTGATCATTCTGTCCCTTACTTCCAGGGGCGGCGGAGGAACGATGGGTGGCCGAAGGGGATTTGGCCCCATGTTCTTCCCTATAGGAGGAGGTGGATTCGGCGGATCGGGCAGCGGCAGTGGTGGCGGCTTTGGCGGGTTTGGTGGGGGAAGTTTTGGCGGCGGCGGCGCCAGCGGCAGCTGGTAATAAAAAAAAGTTTCAGAGGCCGAAACCCCTGAAACTTTTTAAAAGCCTGCCCCCGACAGGCGTGAAAACTTTAAACTTATTTAAACGCCTCGTTGATATAATCCTCTAATTCTTTTCCTTTCGCTTTGATTAATTTATCCAAAGAGCCTTTGAAGCTGTTGTCTACATAGGATCGGTATTGAGAAGGAATTTGATTTCTCACCGCTGCTATGTTGTCGATTCCTGCTTTCACTTTCCTCAAATCATTGATCTTGATCAGGTAGTCAATGAATCGGTTGGTCATGCCAATTTTTTCCTGGCTTAGCGGCGCTTCGCTATAGCTTTTAGAAACGAAATCAAAATCTGCTTCTGTTCCATTGGCAATCAGTATCTTGTTGACTTCATCGCCCAGAGCGCCTTTGGCGTCCACGCAGTATTTTTTCGCTACCGCATAAGCGTTGTCAGGATTCAATCCATTGATTCCTTTAAAGGCAGCCCCAGCCACAGTATAAGAAGAGTCGTTGATGGCCGTTTCGTAAATAGGCAAGTACTTCTTATCGCCGGTTTTCACCAAAAAGCTGATCGCAGCAGCCTTTACTTTTTTGTTTTTTTCGGTTGAAGCCAATTGTTCAATGGCGCTCAAAACCTTCTCGTCATTTTTCAGTGAAGAGCTCCCTAATTTTTGAATCGCACTGATTTTTATTTTGAAGAAAGGATCATCCAATCCTTTGATCATTTCTGTCATGCTGTTTTTAGAAAAATAATCCAGCGCTTCTTTGCGGTCCATATAATTCTTACCGTATTTCCATTGTGCCACATAATTGGCTGCTGATTTATTATCGGTTTTTTCTGCCAATAAAATTTTATCAGCATCCACACTGATCCATTCTGGCTGATTTACTGCAGCAAAATAGAAGGTGTCAATGGCATTTGAAATGGTGCCTGCTTTTCACGCCTTTTTCATAGACATCCACTGCAACCGGCAGCTTGAACAACTTGCCCGATTTTTGGGTTTGCTCAATGATGACGCCTGCGAATCCGGGCTTATCGTAGGTGTAATTGATTTTCAGTTTAGGATGTCCGGCCCCATAATACCATTGATTCCAGAACCAGTTCAGGTCTTTACCAGTTACTTCTTCAAAAGCCAATCGCAATTGAGCGGCTTCACCTGTTTTGAATTTGTTGGTGGTTAAGTAATTGTTCAAAGAAGCAAAGAAAGCGTCATCTCCCACGTAATTTCTCAACATGTGCAATATCCGACCTCCTTTGTTGTAACTCACGCCATCGAAAACATCTTCCTTGTTGGAATAAAAATACCGTACCAAATCTTTCTTCTCTCCACCACTCATCAGGTAACCCTGCATGTCTTCAAAGTTGTGGGCATCGGCATAATCTTTACCATGTTTGTATTCGTCCCATAGGTACTCGCTGTAATTGGCAAAACTTTCATTGACAGTGATGTTGCTCCAGCTTTCGGTGGTTACCAGATCGCCAAACCATTGGTGAAACAATTCATGCGCAATCGTTTCTTCCCAATCGTTTCCATCCACTAATTCCCTTGCATTTTGATAGGCGCCATCCTGGTGCAGGGTAGCAGTGGTGTTTTCCATTGCGCCGCTCACATAATCCCTTCCTACAATCTGCGCATATTTGGGCCAAGGAAATTCTACGCCAAGTTTTGAAGAGAAAAAGCCCATCATTTCAGGTGTCAATCCGAATATGCCCCTGGCGTAAGGTTGGTATTCCTTCTCTACATAATAACTCACTTCTTTCCCTTTGTAGGTGTCTTTGGTGATGGTATATGCTCCAACGCCCATAAAGAAAAGATAGGGGGCATGCGGCAAATCCATTTTCCAGTAGTCGGTTCTGGTGCCATCACTGTTTTTTTTCTGACTGGTAAGAATACCATTGCTTAGTGTGACATATTTATCCGGCACCGTCATGTAAATTTCTTCCGTTGATTTTTGATTGGGCTTATCGATGGTAATCATCCAGGCGCTGTTGGATTCAGTTTCGCCCTGTGTCCAAATCTGGGTGGGTTTATTTTTGATGGCGCCTGTCGGATTGATGAAGTACAATCCCTTTGCATCGGTAATGGCGGCACTTCCTTGACTTTTCAGCTCATTGGGCTTGCTCACATAGTCAAAATACAAAGTGTATTTTTCGTTTTTGGTATACACCTTGTCCAATTTGATGTTCAACTGCAAACCATCATAGTTGTATTGTAGCTTTTTCTTTTGTGTACCTTTTACCATGGACACTTCCTTGATGTCCATTCCTTTTGCATCCAACAAAACAGAATCGGTCGGATAACAAGTTGGTTTCAACGTCAGCCATTCTTTACCCATCAGGTAAGATTTGCTGTAATCAAAACGAACATCCAGTTTAGTATGCACCACACTGTTGATTTTCGTTTCACTGGCCCTGAATAATTTTTTCCAGGACGTGTCTTGAGGCTCTTCTCCAAATTGTGCTTGACTGGTCAACCCACATGCGAGTGCCAATAGCAGGAATAATTGTTTCATGTGTATGATTTAAGGCTGTAAAAGTAAAAGTGTATTTATTAAATTGATCACAATTTTTTATGAATGGTAAATGAGGCATATTAAGTAGCTTTGGATTCAACTTTGGGGTTTTGGTATGAAATCGATGAAAGCCTTGCTGGTCTTGCTGCTTTGTGTCTTCCAAGTGGAGGCGCAGGAAAATCATTATGTCTACATCGAATGCCCAAATAAGCATCCTTTTTACATTCGCATCAACCAACAGGTATTTAGTTCTACCGCTGCCGGGTATATTATTTTGGCGCCATTGGCTTCGGGAGATTATCCTTGTACCATCGGCTTTCCTAAAAATCAATGGCCAACCCAGTCAATTAACTTGTCCATCACAGACAAAGATTTGG
>CAZCCN010000097.1:0-1104 GCA_964497085.1 uncultured Ferruginibacter sp. | reverse complement strand
TGCAGCAAAATGATAACCAGAAATGGGGTTTGTTCAATTTACAAGAGGGTACCACTTTGGCATTCACGGCCAAATCAAGTGCTGTTTTGCCTACGCCCGTATCACTCGACGAGTTTTCAACGGTGCTGGCGGCGGCAAGCAATACCGTATTGATCAAGGAAGCCCTTGCTTTACCTGGTTCCGCTGCTGCTGATACCATCACCTCTTTTTCGTTAATGGCAGACACCATTCACTCAAATGCAGCCACCCATCATCTGCCTGTTGAATTATTGAGTACTTCTTTAGACAGCAATTTCCGCCACAGCACCTACCGAATCAATGACGCAAATGGGATAGATACAATATCCATTGAACTTCTCTATCCTCTCATGGACACTACGTCGGTAGGGACCCTTGTCAAAACGGATGCGGACAGCCAGCGCATGGCAATTTCACCAGCGCGTCCATGTGTCCAGTTGGCTACCCAATCGGACCTGGATTCGCTCATGCGAGACATCCAATTCCTTCATGACACATCCGATAAAATCAACCTGGCTGTTCGGCGCTTGCAGGAAAAATGTTTTGATATTGCGCAAATCAGAATACTTACCTATGTCTTTTCTGAAGAAGCAGACAAGTGCGCCCTTTTGTTGGCAGCCTATCCTTATACACCAGATCCAGTAGCATTCAAAACGTTGAAGTCCGTTTTGAATGATGAAAAAAACATCAAAGCATTCACCGAAAGGGTGCTTTAAATTATATCAATGGCTATGACCAGATATTTTATTGACATTTCATACAAAGGCACTGCCTATGCGGGTTTTCAGATCCAGCAAAATGCCAATACCATTCAAGCTGAAATGGAAAAAGCATTGCTGGTTTTCACCCGCCATCCGCTGGAACTTACCGGCTCTTCGCGTACCGATGCCGGGGTGCACGCCCGCCAAAATTTTTTCCATTTTGATGCGCCTGCATCGCTACCAGTAGATTGGTCACAAGCGGCCTATCATTTGAATGCCATCCTTCCTGTCGATATTGCTGTCAACCAAATCAGGAAAGTGGCGGCTGACGCCCATTGTAGGTTCGATGCCACATCCCGCACCTATGAGTATACTTTATACAACC
>CAZCCN010000096.1:0-6016 GCA_964497085.1 uncultured Ferruginibacter sp. | reverse complement strand
TGGTTTGGGGTGTTCGATTTTGTGCTGTCCAGTCAATGGCCTTTTTCAAATCAACAATGCCTTTATTCTTACGGGGGTTCACCGGTACAATCGGAACACCCAGTTCTCTTTCCAATCCAGGCACATCAATTTTGGTGCCGCTTTGTTTCGCAATATCTGTCATAGTCAGCGCCACCACCACCGGAAGATTCAGGTCTATGATCTGGGTGCAAAACAAAAGGTTGCGCTTTAGGTTGCTCGCGTCCGCCACCAATAAAATCATATCGGGCTGGATCGTATCATCTTGTTGAATCAACACCCTATAAGACACCCACTCGTCTGCCCGCTTCGGATATACGCTGTACATGCCGGGTAAATCAATGAAGTTGGCGTTGAGTGTAGGCGAAACCCTAGATAGGCCGGTTTTTTTATCTACCGTAACCCCGGGGAAATTACCTACTTTCTGGTGAAGGCCCGTAAGGGCATTGAAAAGAGAGCTCTTTCCGCTATTGGGGTTTCCAACGAATGCTATGTTGATTGTTTTGTTCAAATGTGAGCGGATCAATCGGGTGTGAACACAAAAGTACTACGAATGCGGCTGACTTGATTTACGAATTAAAGAAAGATATGGATGATTACCTTTGTTGTTGAATTCAACAATATGAAAAAAACATACGCCTTACTGATGGTGCTGAGCTGGGTGGTCGCGGCTACCGCACAAATCAATCCAAAAACCATTAAAAAAATCAAACGGTCGGTATGTTATTTGGCCAGCGATCAGTTGGAGGGCAGAAGAACAGGAACCGAGGGTGAACATTTGGCCTATGAATATATTCAAAAGGAGTATCGCAAAGCAGGCTTGGCCACCATCCTAGAAAACAATAGTTACATTCAACCATTCGAGGTAAAAGAAGGCAGAACAATCGGTGCAGAAACCGACGTGAAAATTCTTGGAAGAAGCCTTAAAGTAAATACCGATTATTTTCCTTTTGCATTTTCAGGAAAATGTACCAACCTGTCTTTTACGAACGTTTGGAACGATGATAGGATAGTGGTTGCAGATTTAAAAGAGGCTCTTGAATTAAATAAAACCAATCCACATTTTGATAGCAAAGAATATATTATTGAAATCAGTAAAAAAGCTATAGAAGAAAAGAAATCAATTGTGATTGTTTATAACTCATCTGAAAACAAAGACAGTTTGTTTTTTGATTCAAAAGACAAAACCACTCCTTTACATATTCCGGTTGTTTATTTTACCAACAAGACAATTGAAGACATTAAAAACATGTCTAGTATAAAAGCGGTTCCCTGCAACCTGTCCATTCATGTTGCAGAAAAAAACAGCATAGGCCACAATGTGGTGGGATATATTAATAACGGCGCAACCTATACAGTGGTCGTGGGAGCACACTATGATCACCTGGGATATGGACAAGATCACAATTCCTTGTACACAGGCGCAACTCCTATGATCCACAACGGGGCAGATGACAATGCCAGCGGAACAGCGGCGTTGATTGCTATGGCCAAACAATTGCGCAAAAAAACCTATGGAAATTACAATTATTTACTGGTGGCTTTCTCCGGTGAAGAGTTGGGTTTGTTTGGATCAAAATATTTCACAGAACACAGTCCTGTAGAAATTAATAAAATAAACTACATGATCAACATGGATATGGTGGGCAGGTTGCAAGACGGTGCACGCGGCATCACTATTGGCGGATACGGCACCACCCCCGCCTGGGGAAAACTAATCGACCTCAAGAGCAATGCGTTTCACATCAAAGTAGACAGCGCCGGAAGCGGGCCGAGCGACCATACGTCTTTTTACAGAAAAGACATACCCGTGTTGTTCTTCTTCACAGGCACACACAGCGATTACCACAAGCCCTCGGATGATGCAGACAAAATCAATTACAAAGGAATAGGTGAGATTGTACAATACATTTTGTCTATTGTGAAAGCGACAACCCATGAGGAAAAACTGGTTTTTACCAAAACGAGGGAAACGGCTAACACAGGAAAGAGTAGTTTTAAAGTAACGATGGGCATCATGCCTGATTATACTTTTAGTGGTATAGGGGTATTGGTAGATGGCATCAGCGAAGGCCGCCCGGCACAAAAAGCGGGGGTTCGGGTGGGTGATGTTGTATTGCAACTGGGTGAATATCCAGTACAAGACGTGCAAAGCTATATGCAGGTGTTGAATAAATTTAAAAAGGGAGAGGAAACGATGGTGAAAATAAAAAGAGGTACAGAAACCATTGAGGTGAAAATTGTTTTTTAAACAACGGGCTATGAAACTTAAAATTGACAACGAATTATTAGCCGAGGAGTTTTTCGAAGGCGCTCATTTGCTGGGCATTGTGGCGCCCATCAAAGACTATCAGTTTACCTGGCACATCAACCAAGTAATGGGCTACCAATTCAGAATCAACAACAGTCTCGAAATACAATTAAGAAAGAAAAACAGGAACTATTTTTTCTCTATTTACGACTATACCATTCCGGGCAGTTCGCTTACTCATTATTTATATCACAACCACTATGACGGAGAATACTTGTTGCCTGAATTTAAACACCTTGATTTTTTGTGGTTAATCAAGGGAGAGGAGGTAAGCAAAGAGGAAATGAGTGATTTACAGAATGCCATTAAATCGCTTCCGGCTGTCCAGTTGGTGAACGAGATGACCAACGAAAAGATTAAAAACAAACAACACTTGATTTTTTAATGTCAACCATGTGGAAAGAAGAAAACAATCGGCTATATAAAAAATTTCAGTTTGCTGATTTTTTAGAGGCTTTTGCCTTTATGGAAAAGGTGGCCGAACAATCAGAAAAAATGAACCACCATCCTTTGTGGACAAATGTGTACAATACAGTAGAAATCTGGTTGAGCACACACGATGCCGGTGATGTGGTGACCCAAAAAGACTGGGACCTAGCCGCAGCCATTGATGCGTTGATCTAATTTTTTACTTCGATGGTTTTGGGTTGCAATGGCAGCATTTTTCCGATGGGTTCGATAAATTGGCCGTATCCATTCTGTTTTAATTTCTCTATCACTGCTGCTGCTGCGCTGGGCGAAACCGTCAACAATAAACCTCCGTTTGTTTGTGGATCGGGCAGCAGATTAAACGCCTCCATTACATTGACCCCTTTTTCAAATTGTACTTTTTCGCTGTAACCATTCCAGTTGCGATATGTCGCATCGGGAACCATTCTTTGCGCCAAATATTCTTTACAGCTTTCGATCACAGGAATCTTGGCATAATACAGTTCTGCCGAAAGATTGGCGCCTGTTGTCATTTCAATTAAATGACCCAGCAAACCAAAGCCTGTAACATCTGTCATGGCGGTCACGCCGGGAATCAATCCAAGTTGTTGCCCTATGTTGTTGAGTTGACTCATCTGTTGAATCATTGTATCAGATGCATCAGCAGAAAGAACACCTCTTTTTTGCGCGGTGGATAAAATGCCCACACCAATCGGTTTGGTAAGAAAAATCAAATCGCCTTCTTGGGCGGTATTGTTTCTTTTTAGGTGTTGAATGTCCACCATGCCGGTAACCGCCAATCCAAACAACGGCTCAGCAGTGTCGACGCTGTGTCCACCCGCCAATGATATGCCCGCTGCTGCACAGGAGGCCCTGGCGCCCTCCAATACTTGTTGCGCAAGAAAAGCGGGTAATTTATCTACCGGCCATCCAAGTATGGCAATGGAAAGAATGGGTTTGCCTCCCATGGCATACACATCACTGATGGCGTTGGCGGCGGCAATTTTTCCGAAGTAAAAAGGATCGTCCACAATCGGTGTAAAAAAATCAGTGGTGGAAATGGTGGCCACGCCGTTTCCTATATCATATACGGCTGCATCGTCATTGCTATGGTTGCCTACGAGCAGATTTGGATCAAATACATTCGATTGGTTGGTTTGTAAAATAGAAGCCAACACAGCTGGGGCGATTTTACAGCCACAGCCTGCGCCGGACGAGTATTCGGTGAGTCGAATGGAATGGTTGGATGGAGAGGGTTGCACAAATTATTTTTTGGTGTGGGTGATTATTTTTTTGGCATTGGTAAACGGATCAATGGTTGACAACTTGCAAGTTTGTAGCAATTGGTCGAGTTGTTCTCTTGAATACAGCGCCTTCTGATATGTTTTATCATAATATTGAAGCAACAGCGTAAAGGCGGCTTCAAAATTATTGTCCTGAAGGTATTGAAGGGTGTGTTTGGTTTCCGCCGGACCCAATCTTTTTTGAATACGCAAGACGGCTGCACATAATTTTTCTTTGTCGAGTGATGCATATTCTTCCAAGATATACTGGAGCCTTTCTTCAAACGGAATATCTACAAAATACAATGGTTGTTTGCGAATGGTTTTCCACAAAGCATGCGGAATATTCAGGGCGCCAATTCGCTGGCTTTCATCCTCTATCCAAAAATAAGGCTGGTCGGGCGTGGCGTGTAGGGTGGCTTGATGCAATGCCAGCGCCAATTTGTTTTCAAACATTTCCTGCGATGGCTGATTGGGTTGGCCAATACCTCCAAAAGCAGAGCCTTTGTGGTGAGCCAGTCCTTCCAGGTCGATGTGCTGTTCTCCGAGCGTTTGCAGCGCTTGAAGCAACAGGGTTTTGCCGCTTCCGGTGTAACCACCCAGCACTTTCATTTGATACGGTTGTTCAAATTGTTGTAAGGCCCAGTTGCGATAAGCCTTGTATCCGCCCATCAATATATATACGTCAAAACCATATAGATCAAGCAGCCAGGCAACCCCTGCGCTTCTCATTCCGCCCCGCCAGCAATGCAGAAGAAGGGTGTTGGTATGGGAAGATTGATGTTGGTGAATCAGTTTTTCGGCTTCTTCGATCATCGCTTTCATCTTGACACCAAAGAAATCAAGGCCTTTTTTAATGGCTATTTGTTTGCCTTGTTGTTTGTACGCTGTACCGACGATTTTCCTTTCTTCGTCCGTGAATAATGGCAACGAATGGGCGTGCGGTATGTGGGCGTGCTTGTATTCGCCGGGGCTTCTTACATCCAGCACCGGATGATTTTCAGCCAATGATAAAAAAGTCGATATGTTGATTTTTTGTATCGGCAACGATTCAAATTAAAAAGCCACAGTGATACCGTGGCTAGTTAGGTTACTATTCTCTTTTGGTTATCCATTCATGGAAGTTAAAAACTCCGCATTGTCTTTGGTGCCCTTCATGTTTTTGAGCAACAAATTAATGGCTTCTTCCGGATTCATGTCCGCCATGTGTTTGCGCAAAATCCACATCCGTTGGAATGTGTCTTTGTCAAGCAACAGGTCGTCTCTTCGGGTAGAAGAAGAAACGATGTCAATGGCAGGGTAAATGCGGCGGTTGGAAAGTTTTCTTTCTAACTGCAATTCCATATTACCCGTTCCTTTAAATTCTTCAAAGATCACCTCATCCATCTTGCTTCCGGTATCAACAAGCGCCGTAGCGATAATGGTTAGGGATCCACCGTTTTCAATTTTGCGCGCTGCTCCAAAAAATTGTTTTGGCTTTTGCATGGCATTGGCTTCCACGCCACCCGACAATACTTTTCCGCTGGAAGGCGCCACTGTGTTGTGGGCCCTTGCGAGACGGGTGATGGAGTCCAATAAAATCACTACATCGTGTCCGCATTCTACCAGTCGTTTCGCTTTTTGAAGCGCGATGGTAGATACTTTAACGTGCTTTTCAGCGGGTTCATCAAAGGTAGAGGCAATCACCTCGGCCTTTACACTGCGTTCCATGTCTGTTACCTCTTCTGGTCTTTCATCCACCAGTACAATCATCAAATAACATTCGGGGTGGTTTTCGGCAATGGCATTGGCCAGTTCTTTCAACAACATGGTTTTACCTGTCTTGGGTTGTGCCACAATCAATCCGCGCTGTCCTTTTCCGATGGGTGTAAACAGGTCCATGATGCGGGTGCTGAAATGATCTGGTTTGGTTGTTAGGTTCAGTCTTTCGAATGGAAACAATGGTGTCAGGTAATCGAAGGGTACCCGGTCTCTT
>CAZCCN010000095.1:0-6105 GCA_964497085.1 uncultured Ferruginibacter sp. | reverse complement strand
AACGTCGAATGAATCAGCGAATCGACTGGACAACATTCCTGCAGCACTGTCCCGTACTTCCTCTTACCTCACCCATCCAGTTTTCAATGCACACAGAAGTGAAACCCAGATGATGCGTTACCTGAAGTACTTGGAAAATAAAGACCTTAGCTTGAATACTTCCATGATTTCTTTGGGAAGCTGTACCATGAAATTGAATGCCGCCACCCAACTCATACCGGTCAGTTGGCCCGGGTTTAATGCTATCCATCCATTGGCACCCGCGGATCAATGGAAAGGCTATCAGCAAATGATCAGCGAATTGGAACAATGGCTGAGCAACATTACCGGATTTGCCGCCACTTCCCTGCAGCCCAATAGTGGTGCCCAGGGGGAGTATGCCGGATTGCTCACCATCCGAGCCTATCATGAGCATCGGAACGAATCACATCGAAACATTATACTAATACCCATTTCAGCACACGGCACCAATCCTGCTTCCGCGGTGATGGCTGGCTTTAAGGTTGTTGTAACCAAATGCGATGAAGCAGGCAATATTGATGTGGCAGATCTACAACTACATGCAGAAAAATACAAAGATCAACTGGCAGGCCTGATGGTCACTTATCCAAGTACCCATGGGGTCTTTGAAGAAAGCATCAAAGAAATTTGTGCGCTCATCCATACAAATGGCGGATTGGTCTATATGGACGGCGCAAACATGAATGCGCAAGTGGGCCTCACCAGCCCCGGTCAGATTGGAGCAGATGTATGTCACTTAAACTTGCACAAAACTTTCGCCATCCCCCATGGCGGTGGCGGTCCTGGTATGGGCCCTATTTGTGTGAATGAAAAACTAGCTCCTTATCTGCCCGGCCACATCGCATTGAAGAACTCCGAGAAAGCCATTCATGCTGTGAGTGCGGCCCCTTTTGGCAGTGCCAGTATTTTACTCATCAGTTATGCCTACATCAAGATGCTGGGTGCTGAGGGCATGAAGCGCAGTACTGAAATAGCAATTTTGAATGCCAATTACATGAAAGCGAGGTTGGAGCAGGATTTCAAAATTCTGTATGCAGGCAAGAATGGAACCTGTGCCCATGAATTCATCGTGGACCTCCGACCCTTCAAACAATCAGCTGGCATCGAAGCGGAAGATGTGGCCAAACGTTTAATGGATTACAATTTTCATGCGCCTACAATGAGCTTTCCAGTTGCAGGTACCATTATGATTGAACCTACTGAAAGTGAAGACAAAGCAGAGCTGGATCGTTTCTGTGATGCCCTTTTAGAAATCAGAAAAGAAATTGCGCTAATCGAATCAGGTCAATCCGACAAAACAGACAATCCCCTCAAAAATGCACCCCATACCCAACTGGAAGTGGCCGCCCAGGATTGGACACATCCTTATAGTCGTCAAGTAGCGGTTTATCCACTGGAGTATGTAAGCCGGCAAAAATTCTGGCCTTCAGTAAACAGGGTGAACAATACATTTGGCGATCGAAACCTGGTCTGTACCTGTGAGCCCGTGAGTGCCTATGCAGAGGCATAACCCGTGATTTGAATGTCAATTAAACTTGCGCAGATATTTACAACCTGCTCATTATCAGCATACAGGCCGTTTCTTTCATAATATTACGAGATAAGACCGTAAAAAGGAGTACCTTTGTGCTTTCTTAATACAACACAAATAAAAAAAATGGACAAAAATCAAGGAACCGTAAAGTTTTTCAACACTGAAAAAGGATTCGGATTTATCAAACACGACGATTCTGACAAAGAAACCTTTGTACACGTAAGTGGTTTGATTAATGAAATCAAAGAAGGCGACAAAGTCGAATTCGAACTTCAAAATGGCAAAAAAGGAATGAATGCTGTTAACGTAACAGTTATCGGATAAATACACGTCATTGATGAAAATAGGCTACTCTTGAGTAGCCTATTTTTTTTACCGATTATCCAAATTCACCCGTAATTCATCACACAATCTATATATTTGTTATACTCTAAAAAACGACAAAATGAAACAAATCCTACTTGCCATCTGTGTGTTCTTCGCAGGATCTGCAATGGCACAAACACCGAAAGCCATCAGCTTAAAAAAAGGACAGGAAATCAACGTTACTACTGCCGCTTCTTCCAATACTGACATTGGCATGGGCATGACCATGACCAATAGTACAACCGTACAAAACAAGTTGGTTGTGATTGGTGAAGATGCCAGCAATTTCATTGTTACCAACACCACCACCAAGATGAAGGTAGCCATGGAAGCCATGGGACAAAGCCAAAACTACGATTCAGACAAACCCGAAGACAAAGATTCAGAAGTAGGTAAAAGTTTGGGTGCTCAAATCAATGTAGCGGATACCTTTTTGGTAGACAAAAAAACAGGCCTCGCCACTGCCACCAATAAGGCTGAAGATGAAAAAAACAGCAACAGGGCTGCCATCATGGGTCAGGGCAATTCAGGCAAACAAACCACAGAAGATGCCTTTATGATTATTCCTGCCAACAAAAAGACCGGTGAAAGCTGGGAGACGAGCGCCAGCAATAAAGGAATTACGATTAAAAAAGTGTACACGCTGAAGTCTATTGACAAAAATATGGCTACCATCACTGCCAAAGAAACTGTTGATGGTACCACCGAACAGGAAATTCAGGGCATGTCAGCCAATGTGACCACCAACAGCAAATCGGATGTAGAGATTGTTGCCGATATCAACACCGGCTTGGTAAGTAAAAGAACCGTGGTAGCAGATGTGAATGCAACCATTGATTTTAATGGCCAATCCAATCCGATTAGCTCCAAAAGCACAACTACTGTTTCTTACAAATAACCCTGTAGTAGCATCAACTCATATAAAAAAAGCCTTTCAACATTGAAAGGCTTTTTTATATCTACATCACTGCAAGTAATCGTTATTGATACATGACATCATAGTATTCCTTGGCCATTCGGTTGCTATCAAACTGCCAACGCACATCCCTCATGCCATTTTTGATAATCTGACGCCAGTTGTGCGGATTGTCATAGTACATGGGCAGAATATGATTTTCTAAGATCTCATACATTTGGTTCAGATCGTATTCATCTTGTTCTTCAACAGTCATAGAAGCATAATCAGTCATGGGCACCACAAAACCATTGTTTCCGTGATTGATGAACTCTCTGATCCAGCCATCGTTTGTGCTAAAATTGACGGAACCATTCATGGCCGCTGTCATCCCACTGGTGCCACTGGCTTCTCTGGGAACGCGTGGATTGTTTAACCACAAATCAGAAACCTGCTTCAGTCTTTTGCTCAAAGTCAATTCGTATCCGATACACACTGCCACGTTTTTGTATTGCTTACTCAGGTTCACTAGATAATTGAAATCATTGATGGCTGGATAATCAACTGGATAAGGTTTACCCGCCCAAATTATCTGAACAGGATATTTGGTGCTTTTCATCAGGGCATCAAAACGTTCTTGGTCTCGGGTGATAAGGTCCGCTCTTTTGTATCCGGCAAACCTTCTTGCCCAAACAATCGTGAAGACTTTCGGGTCGAGGATCTTGCCGGTTTGATCTGCCACAATCTCCATGGCACGTTTTTTCAAATAAGTTTTACGATCAATGAATTCCTCCATCTTGTGATCGTCCATGAAACTATACAATTGCTTGTCTGCCCAGTATTGCCAATTCTGCGCATTCGTAATGGCAGTAATCTCACAAATATTTTCGTATTTATCCCACATTTCCCGGCTCACTTCGCCATGTAATTGACTCACCCCATTGGCATATTTGGCAAAACGCAAAGCAGCCAATGAATGATTGAATTGATCATCTGCAATGCCCGTTAATTTTCTTACTTCGTCCAAATGCATGCCACAGAAATAGCCCATTTTTTCGCAAAGGTGCATGTCATGCTTTTCATTTCCGGCTTCTTCCGGTGTATGGGTAGTGAAAACAAGTTTCTTGGTTACTTCTTCCTTGTTGCCGTATTTGCGGTGCAGGTAAAAGGCCGCACTGATTCCATGGGCTTCATTCAAATGATAAAAATCAGGATTAAACTGCAATTCATCAATCAATTTTGCCCCCCCTACTCCCAACAAGATGAACTGGGCGACTTTGGTGGCCACATTGGCATCATACAGCCGATGAGAAATGGTTTGGGATACATAATCATTCTCAGGCAAATCGGTACTAAGCAAAAACAAAGGAGCACTCTTGAAGGTTTCAGGATTCAAATAGTATGCTTTGACCCATACTGGATGACCATGGATCTCAATTTGAAACTTGATGCCGGTGTCTTCCAGAAAATTGTATGTCTTTTCATTCCACTGCACCTGTAAGCTTTGGTCTTGGTTGCGCGCTTGATCGTAATAGCCGTATTTCCAAAGGATGCCAATACCGATTAGGTTTTGCCTCAATTCATATGCACTTCTCAAATGAGAACCACTCAGATACCCCAATCCACCGCTGTATATTTTCAAGGGCTGGTGCACAGCAAATTCCATTGAAAAATAGGCCACTCTTTTTTGGTAAGCATGATCAATGGGATAAGGAACCTGGTACTGCGTAAAATTCATTTTTTCCTATTTTATAGTGGCTGCAATATAAAGCGAATTTTGCTTTTATCGTGTAAATTTTACATATTAAACACGGATTGTGCATAAATCTTAAGATAGTGAAAAAGAGCCAGCTAAACAATAATGAGTATCGGCAGATATACCTTTTGATACCCAGTAACAAAAAACCTCTTTTTATTGATTAAATTTGTAACCTGCAAGACAATTGAAGCCACACACATGCAACACGCCTCCCCTCATGATCATTCTTTAAGCGAAGTGCATGGGAGTATTGATACCACCCGAAAGAACAAAGGCTGGTGGCGCATCATTTCCTTTCTGGGGCCTGCCTATCTGGTAAGCGTAGGCTACATGGATCCAGGCAACTGGGCCACTGATTTAGCCGGCGGAAGCAAATATGGCTATTCCTTGATTTGGGTTTTATTGGTGAGCAATGTAATGGCCTTGATGCTGCAAAGTATGAGCGCCCGATTGGGCATTGTGCGGGGCAGGGATTTGGCCCAAGCCAACCGAGAAACGTTTCCTACCGCCATCAATATCATTTTTTGGATACTTGCAGAAATTGCCATTGCCGCCACCGATTTGGCCGAGGTGCTGGGAATGGCCATCGGTATCCAACTCCTCACCGGACTTCCGTTATTGGTAGGGGTATCCATCACCATTTTGGACACCTTCTTGGTGCTGTATTTGCAAAAACTCGGCATGCGAAAAATTGAGGCTTTTATCTTGGTGCTGATTGCCATCATCGGTTTTTGTTTTTTGTTCAACATCATCATGGCACAACCATCCTTCCACGAAATCTTCAAAGGGTTCATACCATCACTTCCAGATGCCAATATATTGTATAAACAAAAAGGCATCATCAGCAGCGTTCCGAAAGAAACAGCCCTTTACATCAGCATCGGTATCATTGGGGCGACGGTAATGCCACACAACTTATATCTCCATTCGGCATTGGTACAAACCAGAAAAATTAACAGGACAGAAATGGGAATCAGACAGGCCATCAAATGGAGTGTCATTGACAGCGCGATTGCTTTGAACATTGCCTTCTTGATCAATGCCGCTATTTTGGTGCTTGCAGCCACTGTCTTTTTTAAAACAGGCAGGACAGAAGTGGGTGACATCAAAGAAGCGCATCAATTGCTTTCTCCCTTACTGGGGTCTTCGGTGGCTTCTGTCTTATTTGCAATTGCCTTGATTGCGTCTGGTCAAAGCTCAACGGTCACCGGCACCCTGTCGGGACAGATTGTAATGGAAGGTTATTTGCGAATGCGCATCAATCCGATGTTGAGAAGATTGTTAACTAGAGTGGTAGCGATTGTGCCTGCCATTGTATTTATTTACACATTTGGTGAATCGAATGTGGGCAGCCTGTTGATTTTCAGCCAAGTGGTATTAAGTGTTCAATTGGGTTTCGCCATTGTTCCATTGATTCACTTTGTCAGCAATAAAGAAACGATGGGGATGTTTGCCATTCAGCCTATGTATCAAATCATCGCTTGGCTGATGACAGGCATTTTGGTGACCTTGAACGGAAAAATGCTATTT
>CAZCCN010000094.1:0-6140 GCA_964497085.1 uncultured Ferruginibacter sp. | reverse complement strand
AGATAGATTTACAAGACAATTGATACATTTGCATGCTATGGAACCAAGCAAAAAAAAGACGCCTAATTATTTTATCAGTCTTTTTCACATGAGATGTCCTCGTTGCAGGCAGGGAAAAATGTATAAAGACAAGAATCCTTATACATCACTTTCTCTAAGCCACATTTTTGACATGTATGACAATTGTCCTGTATGCCAACAACAATACGATATGGAGCCGGGCTTCTGGTATGGAACGGGGTATGTAAGTTATGCGATGGCAGTAGCCATTTCGGTAAGTACTTTTGTAGCTTGGTGGGTATTGATTGGCATTTCAACTGAAGACAACCGGATTTTTTATTGGCTCATCACCAATTCTGTAACACTCATTGTCTTGCAACCCTGGATGATGCGATTGAGCAGGGTGATCTACATGCGATTTTTTGTTGCATACGACCCTGAGTACAAAAATCATCAACCAAAAGAATTTGAATAAAATTATTTTTTCAGCCGTCCGCTCAGGGGCACATTGATTTTTACACCCAGGTTTCTTCCCATGTTGCATACACCCCTCCTGCCAGTAACCAGGTTCTCCGCTGCATATTTCAGTCGGCTCAGGTGATTCTGATAAGCCACATCCGTCAGGTTGGAAACCGTCAATGCGATGGTAAACAGGATTTTTCTGTTGGCAGAAATGACATCTGCTCCCATTCCCATATTGAAGAGCGTATATCCGGACGTGGCAGTTTCTGTATTGAACCCGGTAAAGGCCTTGGATTGGTTAAAAGCATGATCGATTTCAAACTTGAAATAAGCATTCTTCACATTTGAAGCAAGCTTTTTCACATCAGCCCTGATTTCCGTGAGCAACTTGGGCGCGGGCATAAAAGGCAAATGACTCGATCCATCTATCGCCTGTTGAAATCTTCCGGAAACAATCGAAAAAGTATTTTCAATGTGCAACCAGTCGAGCGGATGCGGATGAATGTCCAAGGTCATTTCACCTCCCAACAAACGTGCTGCTTGCTGGTCAAATGTAAAAGCAGTCAATTCATTTCCGTCCACCAACACAGTCGAATCTCCACCCGATGCAGCAGTTAACTTTCTATAAAAAATAAAATTGCTAAACCTGTTCAGATAGGAGGCCATATTGAGGGAGAAATGTTCGTTTTCATATTCCAAGGCTGCATCCAACTGCGTACTGATTTCACTTTTTAATTGCTGGTTTCCATATTCGTACCGAATGGTTCCTTCATGGGCACCATGAGACGACAATTCGGGTATGCTGGGGGCTCTATAGGCCCTGGCTGCATTGATTTTTAGATTCATGTTCTCGCTGATGCGAATGGCAGCGCCCAGGCTACCGGAAAAATTGGCAAACTGTTTACGAAAAGATTGACTGGTGACAGTCCCCGCTGATTGCATGTTTTCTGCCGACAGTTGACGACGATCAAAGCGCAGGCCTCCACTAATGGTTGTGTGGCTCATTTCTTTCGATGAAAAAACATACCCGCCTACATCCCATAATTGGTAATTCGGAATCAGCTGTTCTACTCCTTTGTTGTGATTGGTTTGATTCATTCCACTCAAACCGATGGAAGATTTCCATCCATTGCTTTCTTTAAAATGAAGCTGAGTGGTATAGGTAATGGTTTGCAAATCGAAAAACAATGACCGTTCGGACCAGTCATCCGGATTACCATACTCGGCTCTTTGATTGCGCTGCCATCCGAGATTGAGCGTCAATCGTTGTTGGCCCAACTTGAAACTATTGTCAGAAGCCAGCTTGGTATGAACAATGTTCTGATAAGGCACCTGCGGTTGCGTACTCATAAAGTCTTTTTGAGTAGCCCTGACAAACAATCCGCCCGCAAGGGGTTTTACAAAAAAACCTTCCGCATCTCTCTCGCCTTCTATCAATCCTGCACGCAAATTGAATCGGCTGAACAACAAATGGGTAAACCCCCAGCCTTTATTGTATCCGAGGTAACCGCCTACATTGTGTTCATTGAACTTAGAGTTGAACACATACCCATCATACTTATTTTGGTAATCGGCCGCTTCTTTGAGGGTTGCATAGGCATTCCAGTTGAATCCATTCGCATTCCCCGCCACATTTCCATAAATACTCCTGAGTTGGTTATTGGACTGGTAATTGGATCCCGCATTGAATGTAATGGTGCCACTTTGTACCGGCACATTGGAAATAATATTAATTACTCCTGCCATGGCATCACTGCCATACACGAGGGAAGCGGGTCCTTTTAACACTTCAATCTTTTGAACACTGTTCTCATCAATTTCAATACCATGTTCATCTCCCCACTGTTGCCCTTCTTGCCTGACACCATCATGAATGGTCAACACTCGATTGTAGCCAAGCCCCCGAATCATAGGTTTGGAGATAGCGGGTCCTGTTGACAATGTTGAAACTCCGGCCTTTCGGGTAATGCTTTCAATGATATTGGTGGAAGTGGTGCGAAACAAATCTTCTTTTCTGATCAAAGAAACTTGAAAGGGAACTTTTTTCAATTGAGTTGCCTTTGATACACCCGTTACAATGACGGCATTGGATTCAATGATGGATGCTGATAAATAAAAATCTTTTTGTGTATTGCCTTGAACCAGGATATTTTGTACAATTGTGGCATATCCAATGTGCGATACCTCCACCAAGTGATAGCCCTCTGCAAGGTGATCAATCAAAAACACACCTTGCGCATTGGTGTTGGCGCCCATTTTAGTGTCTGCTATATAGACAGACGCGCCCTCTATCGGAAGACCTGTATGGGCATCTTTGATGACCCCATGGAAGCGACCTTGATCCAATGGATGAGCAATCGCAAAAGAAACAATGAGGAGTGAATAAATGAATACAATCAATGATCGCATGAGCAGGTACTTTTTGAAACAATGTTGCAAAAATAAGCCAGTCATCAAAACACACAAAAAAACTTTGTTGCAGGCTTGTTAAAGATTTTCGATGATGCCGGCAATTCCTTGTCCACCACCGACACAAGCAGATACCATTCCGTATTTTTTTTGTAGGCGTTTCATGTCATGAATCAGCTGAATGGTCAGCTTACAACCGGTACAACCCAATGGATGACCCAACGCAATGGCACCCCCGTTGATATTGACCTTTTCAGGATCTAATTCAAGGGCCCGGATGACGGCCAGCGATTGCGAAGCGAAAGCCTCATTGAGTTCAATCAAATCGATTTGGGACAACTGCATGCCTGCCTGCTTGAGCGCTTTGGGTATGGCTTCTACCGGTCCAATCCCCATGATGCGAGGATGCACACCTGCGGTCGCACAAGCAACCAATCTTGCCATGGGTTGCAGTCCAAGACGATGCACCATCCCTTCGCTCATCACTATGACAAAGGCGGCACCATCACTCGTTTGAGACGCATTGCCTGCTGTTACTGTGCCTCCGGCAGCAAAAGCCGGTTTCAGTTTGGCAAGTCCCTCGAGGGTGGTATCTGTACGAACGCCCTCATCTGTATCGACGATAAAATTTCTTTTTTGTTTTTTTCCTTGTTCATCGATGAACACTTCGTCTACGCTTATTGGTAAGATACCAGAAGAAAAATAACCCTTCTTGATCGCAGTGCCTGCTTTGAGGTGGCTTTGACAACTGAAGGCATCCTGGTCTTCCCGGCTGACTTGGTATTCTTTGGCAACTGCCTCTGCCGTCAAACCCATATTCAGATAATAATCAGGCTCCTCTGCTGCTATGGCATATGAAGGAACTGTCTTCCAGCCTGCAGCAGGCACCAGACTCATGCTTTCTGTTCCACCGGCAATGATGCATTCCGCCATTCCAGATCTGATTTTGGCCGTGGCCATCGCAATGCTTTCCAAGCCACTGGCGCAATATCGGTTGATGGTGATACCCGGTACTTGCACACCCAGCGCCTTGGCAGCTATGATTCTACCAAATTGCAATCCTTGTTCTGCTTCCGGCACAGCGTTGCCTACTATGACATCATCAATCAACAAAGGATCAATCTGAGGAACAGTTGCCATCAATCCTTGGATAAGTTGAATGGCGAGGTCGTCGGGTCGGGTAAAACGAAATCCGCCCTTTTTACTTTTGGTAACCGCCGTTCTGAAACCTGCAACTATGTATGCTTCCTGTATCATGCCTAAAAAGAATTGGGTGTTCGGAATGTTGAGCGAAGTTATTAGTTGTTTATGCAACTTTATAATCCAAAGTTATCATTTGTTGATCAAATCAAAAAACTCATCAGACTGCGTTAATTTCGCACAGACATGTATCACATCCTTAGATCGTTTCTTTTTGCTTTTGACGCGGAGAAAGTTCACTATGCAGCGATGAACACCTTGCGTTTTTTTTGCAAATTCCCTTTCATCAAAGCATGGCTGAAAAAAAATTTCCAACCCAATTCGGGCAGCCCCATCAAAGCATTCGGTTTAGATTTTTCCAATCCCATCGGACTCGGGGCTGGATTTGATAAAAATGCCCGGTATCTAGAAGAATTGTCTGTACTGGGTTTTGGATTTGTAGAAATCGGTACGGTGACACCACAACCACAGACCGGTAATGAACAACCCAGGTTGTTCAGATTGCCCAAAGACAAAGCACTGATTAACCGAATGGGATTCAACAACGATGGGGCATCGGTCATTGCCCAGTCACTTTCAAAGTGGCATGCGAATAATCCACATTCAAGTTTGATTGTCGGTGGCAATATTGGTAAAAACAAGTCGACACCCAACGAAGATGCTTGGAAAGATTACCTGATATGTTTTGAAACATTGTATACACAGGTAGATTATTTTGTTGTAAATGTGAGCAGCCCCAACACACCTGGATTGCGGGCGCTACAAGAAAAAGATAGTTTGCTTAGCATTTTTTCTGCTTTGCATCAATCAAGGACAGGACAGTCCAAATGGAAACCTATACTACTTAAAATCGCGCCCGATTTGAACAAAGAACAAGTCGATGAAATCTTAGCATTGGCTCCTGTTATTCAATTGGACGGCATCATTGTTTCCAATACCACCGTTGGCCGAAACGCGTTGGCAACGGATCCCAAAAAGGTACAACAAATAGGTCCTGGTGGCCTGAGTGGATGGCCCTTGCAACAAACAAGCACGCAACTGATTCAATACGTTTATACGCAAACCAAAGGACAACTACCCATCATTGGAAGTGGTGGCATCTTCAACGGCAAAGACGCATTCGAAAAATTGAATGCAGGCGCAACACTGGTACAAGTTTGGACAGGCTTTGTGTATGAAGGACCCGGTATCGTAAAAAAAATCAATCGTTGGTTATCCCAACAATGTTAAATCTATTCTTTATGGAACAACTGTTTACATCCGAAAGCATCATCAGTTTCATCATCTTGGTTGTGCTGGAAATAATCTTTGTGAGCATCATCATGAACCGGCTTAAGACGCAGCGAGAAGAAAAAACAGCTCGAAGGATTTGGATGGTTACAGGCATATTGTCTCGCAGTGCGCTCTTATACGGATTGAGCTGGCTGTTGTTGCAAAAAGGGAAAGCCATCTTTCAATGGATGGGAAAAGGATTCGACCTGGCAAGCATCGTGATGTTGGCTGGCGGATTGTTTTTGATTTATAAATCGGTCATGGAAATCCATGCCAAACTGGAAGGAGAAGACCCCAACATTCACCTGCAAAAAAAACAACATCTTTCTTTGGGAAACGCCATCGGACAAATTATGTTGATTGATGCTGTTTTTTCTTTTGACAGTATTATCACCGCCGGCGGTACAGCCAAATACCTGGGCATTATGATTGCCGCTGTCATCATTGCCATGATCATCATGTTTTTATTCAGTGCCAGCATTGCCGGCTTCATTCACAAACACCCAACACTTAAAATGCTGGCACTTTCCTTTTTAGTCATGATCGGATTGAGTTTGGTAATCGAAGGATGGGATGCAAACGCTGCGCACCAGCTCCACTTAAAAAACTATATCTATTTTGGAATGGCCTTTTCCTTTGTTGTAGAATTGCTCAACATGCTGATGCGCAAAAAAGCCAAGAGGAAAAATGTGGTGGAATTAAATGAACCAACTCTCGACTAACGCGCTATTGTATTGCCAATAGTGTAGCAGCCACCACCCCTGCTGTTTCGGTTCTCAAACGATTGACCCCGAGTG
>CAZCCN010000093.1:4284-6238 GCA_964497085.1 uncultured Ferruginibacter sp. | reverse complement strand
GGGCATTGATCAGCATGTACATGAACTAATGAATGCCAATAGAATCATGATCCTAGCTTTCGCCACCAGGTGACATGCCGGTCTGGTGGCTCAATACATCATTGAAGAACTGTGTCGCATTCCGGTAGAAGTAGAATACGCTTCTGAATTCAGGTACAGAAACCCCATCGTCAACAAGGGAGATGTGATCATTGCTGTTTCTCAAAGTGGCGAAACGGCCGATACGCTCGTAGCCCTTGAAAAAGCGAAAGAAAACGGCGCCTTCATCTTTGGAGTGGTCAATGCCGTGGGCTCTTCGATTGCCCGGATTTCGAATGCAGGTGCTTATACCCATGCGGGCCCCGAAATTGGCGTAGCCTCTACCAAAGCTTTTACAGGACAGCTTGCTGTCCTGATGATGCTGGCCCTGGCCATTGCCAAGCATAAAGGCACCATTACCAATGACCGATACAACAACTTATTGTTGGAACTGGAACAAATACCGGAAAAAGTGGAAGCCATTTTGAAAAACGCAGACGAGATTAAAAAAATAGCTGAGCAATACAAAAACGCGAGCGACTTTTTGTTCCTGGGTAGAGGATATAATTTCCCAGTCGCATTAGAAGGTGCACTGAAACTGAAAGAGATTTCTTATATCCATGCAGAAGGTTATCCGGCTGCAGAAATGAAGCACGGACCGATTGCCCTGGTAGATGAACAATTGCCGGTGGTATTTATTGCCACCCAGGACACTTATCACGAAAAAATCGTGAGCAATATGCAAGAAATCAAGGCCAGAAAAGGAAAAATCATTTCCATCATTACAGAGGGCGATACAGTTTGCCCTACGCTGAGCAATCATTGCTTTTCCATTCCGGCTGCAGATGAATTGATCGCCCCCATTTTGACTGTCGTACCCCTTCAGCTATTGGCCTATTATGTGGGTACCGGAACAGGAACCTGGCCAAAAGCGTAACCGTGGAGTAATTTGACCCAAATCACTTAAAAAATCAGTTAATTTATTAACTTCAGTTGTCCTTTGGCGAAAGCTTCGATTAGTCTCCCATCCGAGGAATCGTTTCGCTTCTAGGATCGAATCAATGATTGACCAATCATAGAAGCACATGAACATCATTCAAAAGCATCCCATCAATCAAATAGGTTATCACTTTATTGATAAAAAATATATCCCTAAGGGAAAGGACGAATACCATCTGCGCCTATTGCAGAACAAAAGCAAAACCACCTTCCACAGCCTCACCAATGATCAAATTGATGTCCTGATTCGAAATCGAAATACATCAGACAATTGGGCGAATGTATTGGTGGCCAAAAAGTTTGATCCGAAACTTGTGAAAAACTGTAAGTTTTTCGGACTGGTTCGCATTGGTAAAATTGAGCCGCTTTGCCTCGAATTCCACGACTTCAAAATTCCAACCGGCTTATACAACAGCACCATCATCAGCTGTGACATCGGCGACAATGTCTGTATCGACAACGTTAATTATTTAAGCCATTATATCATTGAGAATGATGTCATTTTGGTAAATGTAAACGAAATGGCCACGACCAGTTATGCGAAATTTGGAAATGGCATCTTGAAAGAAGGTGAAACCGATGAAAAGCAGCGGATGATTATTGAAGTTTGCAATGAAAACGGTGGCAGAAATATCATCCCATACAATGGCATGCTGGCAGGCGATGCCTATATGTGGAGTAAATTCAGGGATGATAAAAAGCTATTGGATAAATTCAAGGTGTTCACCGAAAAGAAATTCGACAAGCAAAGGGGTTACTATGGAAAAGTCGGCACCCGAACAATTATCAAAAACACCGGCATCATCAAAGATGTATGGATTGGATCTGATGCCTATATCAAAGGAGCTAATAAACTCAAAAACCTGACCATCAACAGTGATGGCAACAGGAAATCTCAAATTGGCGAAGGATGCGAGTTGGTGAATGGCATCATCGG
>CAZCCN010000093.1:0-4274 GCA_964497085.1 uncultured Ferruginibacter sp. | reverse complement strand
GGCTACGGCTGTCGTATTTTTTATGGCGTGAAGGCCGTTCGCTTCATCACGGCGTCTCACTCTCAATTGAAGTATGGAGCAAGACTGATCAATTCTTACCTGGGAAACAATTCTACCATTTCCTGTTGCGAAGTACTGAACACCATGATTTTTCCCGGGCATGAGCAGCACCACAACAACTCTTTCTTGTGCGCTTCACTGATTATGGGGCAGAGTAATATCGCTGCGGGTGCCACCATTGGCAGCAACCACAATAGCCGCGGAGCAGATGGCGAAATCATTGCCGGCAGAGGCTTCTGGCCTGGCCTATGCGTAAGCTTGAAACACAATTCCAAGTTTGCCTCCTATACCATCATGGCCAAGGGTGATTATGCTGCTGAACTAGACATCCCTGTTCCATTCAGCCTGATCAGCAATGATGTGGCGAATGATCGTTTGCTGGTGATGCCAGCCTACTGGTTCCTGTACAACATGTATGCCCTGGAAAGAAACGTTGGGAAATATGAAAACAGAGACAAGAGAGAATATAAAATACAACACATAGAATTCAATTACCTGGCACCTGATACCATCAATGAAATTTTCAATGCCTTGCAATTATTCAAGAGCTTATCCATCAGCGAAAAAGGAGAAGCGGTTGTGCACAACTGGGAGAATGCCAAAAGAAAAACGGTGCTGGTCAAGCTGCCCCAGGCTATTCAGGTTTTTAAAGAACTGATTCAACTGCATGCGGCCACTCAAATGTTAAAATGCATTGATTCCAATCAAATCAAAGATTTTGCCGGACTGAAAAAATCATTATCCGCAACCGCAGCCAGAAAAAAATGGAGTAATATCGGGGGGCAACTGATTTTAGAGGACCGCATGCAGGGACTTAAAGAAAAAATCTACTCTGGAAAAATAAAAAGCTGGGACGAAGTGCATAGCTTCTACCAACAACAAGGAAAATCATACGATACCGACAACCTGCAACATGCTTACGCAAGTTTACTGGAACTATGGAATCTTTCCCACAAGGATTTCACCCCAGCTGTATTCAAAAAACTCATGGAAGAAATGCTGGCGACCAAAGCCTGGATGACACAGAATATTCGCAGTACCAGGGAAAAAGATTACACCAACCCATTCCGTAAGATGGTATACGACAACAACAAGGAAATGCTCGCTGTGATTGGAAAGATAGAAGACAATACATTTATTCAGGCTCAAGAAGCCAATTACCTTGCCCTTAGCCGAAAAGTTAACGGGATCATCAAAAAATGGAAAGTTTGATTAGTCTTCCTGCAGAAAATGCTTGATGGCCAGGTTATATCCATTCAAACCCAACCCACTGATAACACCCTTTGCATGAGGTGATACGTAAGAATGTTGCCTGAAAGACTCCCTGGCGAATACATTGGATATATGCACCTCTATCACCTTTACAGAAATGGCCGCTACCGCATCCCCAATGGCAACTGAAGTATGGGTATAGCCCCCCGGATTGAACACAATGCCGTCGGAATCAAACCCCACCCTTTGCAATTCGTTGATCAACTCCCCTTCTACATTGCTTTGAAAATAAGTGAATGATACTTCCGGAAATTTCTTTTGAAGGCTTTGGTAAAAAGAGTCAAAATCCTGGGTGCCATAAATACCAGGCTCTCTTTTGCCCAACAAATTGAGATTGGGACCATTGATAATGGAAATCTTCTTGCTCATCATGAATGAGATGACTGTTTGATCATGGCAATAAAGTCGTCAAAGAGGTATCGACTGTCATGTGGGCCCGGCGTGGCTTCTGGATGGTACTGAACAGAAAATGCCATTTTGTTTTTGATGCGAATACCTTCTATGCTATCATCATTTAAATTGATATGGGTAATTTCTATAGCAGCATTTCTTTTGACAGATTCCGGATCAATTCCAAAGCCGTGATTTTGTGTAGTGATTTCAGACTTTCCAGTTTGAAGGTTTTTTACCGGATGGTTGAGGCCTCTGTGCCCATGGTGCATCTTGAACGTGGATACATCATTGGCGAGGGCCAATAATTGATGTCCCAGACAGATCCCAAACAAGGGCTTATCCGCCGCTAGTATTTGTTTAACCGTCTTGATGGCATAATCCATCGGAGCCGGATCCCCGGGTCCGTTGCTGATAAAATAGCCTGATGGATTAAATGCAGACAATTCCTCAAAGTTCGTTTTGGCATTGAATACTTTCACATACGCGCCACGGTCAACCATACACTGCAGAATATGTTTCTTTACACCAAAATCCAGTACCGCAATCCGAATGGAGCTGGACTCGTCTCCCAATGTATAGGGTTGCTGCGTACTCACAAAGGATGCCAATTCCAACCCATTCATGGATGGCACCTCCTTCAACTGTTGGGTGAGGGAGGATATATCCAAATCGGTGGAGGAAATGATACAATTCATGGCACCCGTGGTTCGGATATGGGCCACCAAAGCCCTGGTATCGACACCGTCAATGGCTACGATTTCTTGGGCCTCTAAATAGTCCTGTAAAGAATCGACTGCTAAAAAACGACTGAATTTTTCTTCGAGGTTTCTGCCGATGATGGCTTTGACTTTTATGCCCCCACTCTCCACATCCTTAGGCATGGTTCCGTAGTTACCGATGTGAGCGTTGTTCATGATGAGAACCTGACCATAATAACTGGGGTCAGTGAATACTTCCTGGTACCCGGTCATCCCGGTATTGAAACAGATTTCTCCCGTAGCGATTCCTTTTTTACCAAATGATCGGCCATGTAGAACGGTACCGTCCTCTAGCAACAGGACCGCTTGATTAGAAGAATGAATGTTTGCCATTGGATGAAAGTTATGCAAAGAAAAAGAATGTGTGTCTAATTTTAAAAAAAATCAAAAAAAAGCCCCGAAAACTTCGGGGCTATATCGTGTAAACCATTTTTCATTATGCTTCAGTGCTTTCTTCAGCAGCCGCTTCGGTTGATTCAGCAGCAGGAGCAGCTTCAACAGCTTTCTTTTTAGATCCTGCACGTCTTGTTTTCTTGGCGCCTTCAGCAGCTTTATCGCTTCCTTTACCATAAATCTCATTGAAGTCTACCAATTCAATCATGGCCATTTCAGCGTTATCACCTGTACGAGCACCCAATTTGATGATGCGTGTGTATCCACCGGGACGACCAGCTACTTTAGGCGCTACTACCGTAAACAATTCTTTTACCGCTTCCTTATCGTTTAGGTAACTAAACACGATACGATGATTATGCATGATAGCTTCCTTCGTTTCGTTCTTTTTTGTTTTGGTGATGAGCGGTTCGATATAAGTACGCAAAGCTTTTGCTTTTGCCAACGTTGTAGTGATTCGCTTGTACGTAATCAACTGACATCCTAAGTTCATCAGTAAGGCTCTGCGGTGAGCAGCCGTTCTGCTTAAGTTATTCTTTTTGTCTCCGTGACGCATGACGTTTGATTTTAAAACCCTGTACCGTGTCAGGAATTACAGGATTGTGATGAATAGTATGATGCGAGATTACTCGTCGTCCAATTTTAATTTGCTAAGGTCCATACCAAAGCTCAACCCTCTTTCGTGCAATACTTGGTCAATTTCACTCAATGATTTCTGACCGAAGTTTCTAAACTTCATCAAATCTTCTTGTTCGTATTGAACCAATTCGCTCAAAGAGTTGATTTTAGCAGCTTTCAAGCAATTGAAGGCACGCACAGAAAGATCCAAATCTTCCAATGGGGTCTTCAACATTTTGCGCAATTGCAAGGTTTGCTCGTCTACCAGGTCTTCCTTCTTGTCTTCTTTGGTGTCAAAAGTGATGTTCTCATCAGTAATGATCATCAAATGCTGAATCAAGATGCGGCTGGCTTGTTTTACGGCCTCTTCCGGATGAATGGTACCATCGGTAACCACCTCCATGATTAATTTTTCAAAATCGGTACGTTGCTCCACCCTGGTGTTTTCGATCAAGTATTTTACATTCTTGATAGGCGTGTAGATGGCATCCACTGGAATATATCCAAAATGAGAACTTTTTTCTTTGTGTTCTTCAGCAGGAACATATCCGCGACCTTTTCCAATAGTGATTTCGATGTCCAACTTAGCACTGTTGTCCAAGGTGCAAATCAACAACTCAGGATTCATTACCTGGAAAGAAGCTGAAGCTTCTCCGATCATGCCTGCAGTGAATTCAGTTTTATTCTTGATGGAAAGGGTCACTTTCTCTGTATTCACATCGTGCTCTACCTTAGACTTGAAACGAACTTGCTTCAAATTCAGGATGATTTCAGTCACAT
>CAZCCN010000092.1:4119-6255 GCA_964497085.1 uncultured Ferruginibacter sp. | reverse complement strand
AATGTGCTTGGTTCTGTTCGTTTTCTGTATTCGATGAGCTGATGTATCGAAATGGTTTTCAATTGATGCTTGGCAGCAAATTGAATCAAGCCTTCTCGTCTCAACATATTCCCATTTTCATCCATCACTTCGCACATCACAGCAGCAGGCTGGTGCCCGGTGAGTATACATAAATCCACGCCGGCTTCGGTATGTCCCGGTCTGACCAATACCCCATTGTGCTTAGCCACTACCGGAAACAGGTGACCCGGTTTGATGAAATCGGATGGTTTGCTGGAAGGATCGGCCATCAAAGATGCGGTAATGGATCTTTCTTTTGCAGAAATGCCCGTGGTGATGCCAAAAGAATGGTTTGCATCCACCGAATCATAAAATGCCGTACTGAATTTGTCTTTTGAATTGCTTCTGACTGGTTGCAGATCCAGTCTTTCTGCCACGGAAGCGGCCATGGCTACACAGATCAATCCCCTGGCATGCAATGCACAAAAATTTATTTTTTCCTGTGTTGCAGCGTCGGCAGCAAAAATAATATCGCCTTCATTTTCTCTCGCCTCGTCATCCACCACCAAAATGGGGTGCCCAACTTTAAAATCTGCTAGGGCTTCTTCAATCGTATTAAACACGTTATTGGTTTTCTTTGTTGAGTAACAGTTTTTCGGTGTATTTGGCCAAAATATCAAATTCAATATTCACTTTGTCACCTGTATCAATCATTCTCAAATTCGTTTTCTCCAGCGTTACGGGAATGATGCAAAGGTCAACACTGTTGTTCAACACCTGGTTGACTGTCAAACTGATGCCGTTGATGGTTATGGACCCTTTATAAACAACGTATTTTGCAAATTGTTCCGGGAAGGACACGGTGAGGTTCCATGCCTGGTCACCTTTTTCTATGTGACTAATCAGACCGGTTGTGTCTACATGCCCCAATACATAATGCCCACCCATATGTCCGTTGACTTGTACGGGCAGTTCCAGATTCACCCAACTTCCTTCTTTGTAAAACTGAATGATGGTTTTGTCAATGCTTTCCAGGGAAACAAAAAAATGAAGATGATTGCCTGCTATGTTGGTCACGGACAGACAAGCACCATCGATGGCTACACTATCGCCTACCTTCACTTGCGAGGCTACCTGAGGGGCTTGTACGACTAGTTTCCAGCCCGTTTTGTCGGAGACAATGGACTGAATCTGGGCAGATTGTACAATTCCGGTAAACATCTCAATTATTAGTTTAATTTTAGCGCCACAAAGATAAGCGGTATGGACCATCTAATGTATCTAAATAAGGCATTTAAATTGGCCAAAATGGCCAATCCAAAGCTGGTTAGGCCCAATCCGATGGTGGGTGCATTGGTGGTGAACCCCAAGGGTGACATTATAGGAGAAGGATACCACCAGCAATCTGGTGGCCCCCATGCCGAAGTATTGGCCATCCAACAAGCCCTACAACATTCATCGGATTTGTCACATGCAACTCTTTATGTAACCCTGGAGCCTTGTTCTCACCATGGAAAAACCCCGCCCTGCACTGATTTAATTCTAGCACACCGGATTCCTCGGGTGGTGATTGGTTCAACCGATCCCAATCCGGTCGTTTCCGGCCTCGAAATCCTGCAACAACAGGGTGTGGAAGTGCTGGTGATGCAACACCCAGAAACGTCAACCCTGAATCGGGTATTTACCGTCAACCAATTGAAAAAGCGTCCTTTTGTTCAGGTCAAAACGGCCATGACCCTTGATGGAAAAATTGCCGATCGTTCAGGAAAAAGTCAATGGATTACGAATAAAACGAGCAGGAATTTCGTGCATGAGCATTTGCGTGCGCAGACCGATGCCATTTTAACCACCGCGGCTACCCTACTTGCCGATGATGCCAAATTAGACATTCGACTGTTGAATCAACCGTCAAAAGAATTGTCGGTGTTGGTGATTGACCGAGAGGGTGTATTGTTGCAGCCATCGAATAGACAATTGTCTGTTTTCTATAAACGAACCCATTCTGTAATCTATGTTTTGACCAAGGCTTTGTCAAGCGATGCTACACACCCCCTGCCTCCGCATGTGGAGATCATGGATTGCGCTTTTGATGATACAGGACGATTGATCCTGGAAGGACTGGGAGAACGATTGTTG
>CAZCCN010000092.1:0-4109 GCA_964497085.1 uncultured Ferruginibacter sp. | reverse complement strand
GATTTGTCATATCCTGACAGAAGCCGGCGCATCCCTCCATACTTTTTTGCTGGAACAACAATGGGCAGATGAATTGTGCTGTTTTGTGGCTCCTCGCTTGCTGTTGGATCAAGAAGCCATTAATGCATTTGGTTCCCCTAGAGAAGTTTCTTTAGACGACACACGCTCGCTCACATTAATCGAATCCATCAACCTCGACGGAGATCTCTTCTTACGTTACCAGGTGTAATGCAGGATGATGGATGGATTATTCGCCGATGAGTTCGTGGCTGCCAAATGACATGGGTAATAGCATACTGGCTTTTTCAATCACCATGATTTCTCCTGTCATGCCAGACAAAATCAGCCGAATGGGTTGATGGGTTCTGTCTTCATATTCGTGAATGCTTTGTCTGCACATGCCACAGGGCGAAACAGGCTTATTGCTCTCTCCGTTGAGGTGATGATAGGCAATGGCCATTGTCTGGATGGGGACATTGGTATGGAGCATGGCAGCAGAAGCCAATAAGACCCTTTCTGCACAAATACCTACGGGGTAAGATGCGTTTTCCTGGTTGGTGCCAGAAACAGTTGCGCCATTGTTCAGCAACGCCACAGCACCCACTAAAAATTCGCTGTAAGGTGCATATGCTTTTTGGGTAATCTCCCGTGCGGATTCAATCAAGGTTCGATCGCTTGCATTCAGTTCTTCCAATGAATTGAATACCTGGTATTCAAAACGGATTTCTCTTTTTTGCATATTTCGATGGTTTAGATAAAAAATCCTTCTACCCAAGGCAGAAGGACTATTCAAGTTAGTACATTTTGGCCATGTAACCTATTTATTCAACTGATAGACGTTGGCTTGTCTTAAAACAACTCGCCCTGACCGGTATCTTTTTCCTTTACATCCCACTCCATTTCAACTGACTTTGTGTAATCGATCAACTTCGCGCCCACGGCTTTCCAGCCCATAATTTCCACCAGTTTGCTCACTTTGAATTTGGCTTTGCTGATTTGTTGTCCCCTTCCGCTTTGTACTTTCAATACTGGTTCTTCAGCGGTGGTGACTGTTTCGATGCGGTTGTCTTTGCCTTCTTTGATGAAAAAGAATTTGGTGTGCAGTGTGGTGGTTTCAATTTTGAAACGCTTGATATTGTATTGTAATTTTTCGTTGTCCAAATACACAGCGGTCACTATTTTTTCCGGCTGATATTTTTCAATCAACAATACTTTTTCAGGATCAAATCTTTGGGTCAGCTCCTGGTCAACGATCTCATAATTGCCGTCGTTGTAGATTACCAATATGGTGTCATCGCCATCGAATTTACCCAAGTACTCTCCTTTGTCTTCTGTATTCAAACGGCCAAACTGATTGTCGAACCATAGCTTTTTAGCACTCAGGGTGGATTTACCTGCTTTGGCGAATTTTACATTTTTGACAGGATATTTGGTCACCTGATTCCCCATGCTAGACCTTCCTTTGATTTCCATATCCTCAAAAGTAAAATCGAGCTCTTTGTTGCGGGCGCTGCAATTGGGGCTCAACATGATTTTGACCATTTCGGCTTCTCCGTTCGGATTGGCAGAGAAATAATGAACTTTGCTTTTTTCCGATCCTTTGGTTAGGTCATATTCCTTGTCCCTCGTAACGCCGGTCACATTGAATCTTTTGGCATAGCTCACCCCTGTTTTGCCATCCATATACAACATATTGTAGGTGGTGCGTTCGTCATTCTTTTGGAATATGGCTACATGTAAGATGTCTTTTCCGATAAATGTTTTATCGGATACTTTCACCACTTTCATGATGCCGCCTTTGGTAAAAGCAATGATGTCGTCCAGGTCGCTGCATTCTGTAATGAATTCATCTTTCTTTAAGGAAGTGCCTATGAACCCATCGGAAAAGTTAGCATACAGTTTGGTGTTGGCGATGGCCACCGACTTTGCTTGAATGGTATCAAACAGTTTTATTTCGGTTTTTCTTTCCCGGCCCTTTCCATATTTTTTTAAGAGGGTTTCATAATATGCTACTGCAAAATCCACCAGATTGGCCAAATCATGTTTCACTGATTTGATGTCCGCTTCCAGGTTCTTGATTTGTGCATTGAGCTCGTCTATATCAAGTTTGTATATACGGCGAACTGGTTTTTCCGTCAATTTGATGATGTCTTCATGCGTGACGGCCCTTTTCAGTTGTTTGGTGAACGGTGCAAAAGCTTTGTCGATGGCTGCAATGACTTTTTCCCAGGTTTCATGCTTTTTCTCCAGTTCCTTGTAAATTTTCTCTTCAAAGAATATCTTTTCCAAGGAAGTATAATGCCATTTTTCCTGCAGTTCGCCCAGCTTGATTTCCAGTTCTCTCCTGAGTAATTCTTTGGTATTGTCTGCCGATATTTTAAGCAGCTCATGTACGGACAGGAATTGTGGTTTCTGGTCGACAATCACACAGGCATTGGGCGAAATGCTGACTTCGCAATCGGTGAATGCGTACAAAGCATCAATGGTCATGTCGGGTGAAATGCCCGCTGCCAACTCTATGATGATTTCTACTTCAGCAGCCGTGTGGTCGGTAACCTTTTTGATTTTAATTTTACCTTGGTCATTCGCTTTTACAATGCTTTCCATCAACTGAGTAGTGGTTACCCCGAACGGAACGCTTCTGATCACCAGTGTTTTTTTGTCTGCTTCTTCAATCGCGGCCCTGACCCTGATTTTGCCTCCTCTCTTTCCTTCACTGTAGGCACTTGCATCCATACTGCCGCCTGTTTGAAAATCGGGCAATATTTCGAATTTTTTTCCCTTCAGGTATTTGATGGAGGCTTCAATCAATTCACAGAAATTGTGGGGCAGAATCTTGGTTGCCAATCCTACCGCAATCCCTTCTGCGCCCTGTGCCAACAACAACGGGAATTTCATTGGAAGGGTGATGGGCTCATTCTTTCTGCCATCATAACTCAATTGCCATCTGGTGGTTTTGGCATTGAAGGCAACATCGAGCGCAAATTTGCTCAATCTTGCTTCTATATATCTGGCAGCGGCTGCATCATCTCCTGTCCTGACATCTCCCCAGTTACCCTGGGTTTCTATTAATAAATCTTTTTGTCCTAAGTTGACAATGGCATCACCAATACTGGCATCCCCATGCGGATGGTATTGCATGCTTTGACCAATGATGTTGGCGACTTTGTTGAAACGGCCGTCATCCATTTCCTTCATGGCATGAAGGATCCGTCTTTGTACGGGCTTTAATCCATCTTCCACCGCAGGCACGGCTCTTTCCAGGATTACATAACTGGCATAATCCAGGAACCAGGTTTTGTATTGACCGCTGACACCTGAATCGCTGTGTGCATATTCTTCTTTTGTTTTCTTTGTAGCCATTGTAATCGAAATAGTGTATTAAGACTTTGAATGATATTTTAACTCGAAGTCTTTCATATTGGTGACTTTTCCTTGCACATCGTACAGTTCCATTCCAACAAAGGTCTTCAGCCTCCATAGCAAATAGGATTCTGGAGCCGGTTGTTTGGCTTTGGCAAGGAAATGATGAATAATCTTGCTGGCTTTTTGCCAATCGGGCATGATGAATTTTTTGAGTTCGCTGTCAAAAAAATCTTCATCGTGCTGAGTCAGTTTTTTGCCGCCTTCCAGCAATCGGATGGAACGGTTTTCTGAACCCAATTTGAGCCATTCGTCCGGATCCACCTCAAACTCACTCAACGTAATTTCTCTTGCCAGTTTTTTGGCTTTGAGAAATTCCTTTGCAGGAATTTCGTGCAAGTGATCGGGGTAAAAAATATTACCCTTTTCATTTATAAATGGCAGGTTGTTCAGGTATAAAATGAATACCCTTCCCTGAAAGGGTTTCAGAAAATGAAGTAACCAATAATAGCCGCTCACATCCTGGTTGTTTTGCGCTGCCCAAATCCAAACGCATTCCGTTTCATCTGCCAGCAATGTTTCTGTCAATTGAGCAATGGCGTCATTGTCTTTTGAAAAAATGTCCCCCTCACTGGGTTCGAAATCCCCGCCCGCCAATACAGTGTTCCACCAATCCTGTCGAACCTGAATCCCTTCTGGTGTATAAATGTTTTGTATGGGACCGTAAGCGTAATTGTCTTTGCACT
>CAZCCN010000091.1:1941-6258 GCA_964497085.1 uncultured Ferruginibacter sp. | reverse complement strand
CATCGTATCCGTGTCTGATACCTTTGGCTGTCCTAAGCCAGCCAATGATACCATTCGTGTCAATATTGAAAACATCAAAGCCAATGCCGGCCCTCGTGACACCACCGTTGTTGCAGGCCAACCTTTGCAATTGAATGCAAGCGGGAGCAGTATGTATAGTTGGTATCCGTCTTTGTGGCTGAGCAACCCATCTATCGCCAATCCTGTGTCTTTGCCCCAAGGAGATGTCGATTACATCGTGACAGTCAGCAACGCTGCGGGCTGTTTTGATGTCGATACCATTTCAGTCCATTATTACAAGGTCATTCCTGATTTTTATGTCCCCAATGCATTCAGCCCCAACGGAGACGGGTTGAACGATGCAATCAAACCGATTGCTTTGGGTTTGCGTTCCATGGATATTTTTAGTATTTACAATCGATGGGGACAACAAGTGTTTACAACCAGCCAGTTTGGCGCGGGTTGGGACGGAAAATTCAAAGGCAAGCTTCAAGACGCTGGTACTTTTGTTTGGTTTGCTGAAGGAACCACGTATACCAATCAAAAAATCAAACGAAAAGGGACCATTGTATTGGTAAGATAAAGCCACTCTTTTGTGAACCTATTTACCCCTTACTTGTTTGACTAAAGACCATAACATATACAAATGAAGAAAGTGATTTTGATTACTGGCGCCACTTCGGGTATCGGAAAAGCATGTGCCTGGAAATTTGCAGCAGCCGGCTATTCTATCATTGCAACCGGCAGACGAGCCGACCGATTGGCTGCACTTAAAGTAGAATTGTTCGATCATTTTCAGGCAGAGGTAATCACTTCTTGTTTTGATGTCCGGGACAAAAAAGCTGTCCAGGACGCTATTGATGCCCTACCCACCATCTGGAAAGAAAATATTGATGTATTAATCAACAATGCAGGGCTAGCATTGGGTAGAGATCGCTTTCACCTTGCCAACATGGACGATTGGGAAACGATGATACAAACCAATGTGAATGGACTATTATATGTCTCCAGGGCAATTCTTCCTTTTATGATTGCTCGCAACAAGGGTCATATCATCAACATCGGTTCCATTGCCGGAAAAGAAGTGTATGAAAATGGAAATGTCTACTGTGGAACCAAATTTGCCGTAGATGCCATTTCCAAATCCATGCGCATCGACCTGCTGTCACACCACATCAAAGTGACCGCTGTCCATCCAGGCGCTGTCGAAACAGAGTTTTCTTTGGTGAGGTACAAAGGGGATGAAGCCAAAGCATCCGCTACGTACGAAGGATATCAACCCCTTACGGGCACAGACGTCGCAGAAAGCATCTTTTATTGCGCCACACTGCCAGAACATGTTTGCATCAATGATCTGGTGATTACCTGTACGCAACAAGGTAGCGCCAGCCATTTTAACAAAAACGAACCAAAATAAATTCAAAGAAACACAATAATTATCTCATTCAGACGTCTATTAGCTATACCCTATAGAAACCAACGCGTCATGGCAACAAAAAGCATTGCTTCTTCTTTGACTCCTTTTTTATTTTGCTTGGCGATGGTTTTGCCGATTGTTGTAAAATCCCAAGACGCCCTTCGAATCATTCCCTGTGACAACCCTGCCATCAAACGACAAGCCGATAGCCTCAAACAATTATACGAACGCAAAGGATTTGTGGCAGTCAAAGAGTCGTCTGTTACGATGGAAAGCCAGTACGAGATTCCTGTCATTGTTCCCCTGAAAGCGGGCACCTGGTATGAAATTATTTTTATCGGAGAGCAAAGTTCAAGAATCTACGAAGCCAGGATGTTCGACTGGAATGAAAAACAAGTTGTTTATCAGAAAAAAATGTGGGGAGACGTGGATGGCAACATCATTGACTTTTCTTATATCCCCAATTTCACAGAATACTACATGATCAAATTCGTACAGACCAACAAAAAGAAAAAAAAGGACCTCTGTGGCCACCTCATGCTCCTCAAGAAAACTCAATAGTTGACTTACGGCGCAAGGGAGATCCTAATTTGAATTCCTGCCCTTGTATTGGTAGTAGGGGAACTGGACGAAATGTACGGTTTCACTTTTCGTTGATCAAAGTAAAGCTTGATGTTTACCCGGCTATTCAAGAAATAATCGATGGTTGGGCTGATGGTCACTTCCTTACTACCACCGGTTGCAAAGTTGTTGTCTTGGTCCAGTCTGCTGTTGGCAGTCACATTGTCTCGGATTCGAATATCTACCCTGAAATTGATTTCATTGTCCAATTTGGATGAATTGTTCTTGCTCAAGAAAGAGGGCAGCTTCAATCCACCCAGCAACTTCAATCCTCTCTTTCTGAAGCCCGCACCAATGGTGTATTCAGTGCTTCTCACTTCGCTCAGTTGAAAATCGTTCAGACTCAAACTCAATTGCCTTGTTTTGGCAAATTCAAATTTGGCTTGAAGTTGGTTCACAAACATCATGTCCAATCCTATCAATGGAGAGAATTGCTCCTGCATGGTGACATTGGGAACCAAGAAATAAGGAACATAGTTTTTGGAAATGGTATCGTAAAAAGAAGGATAGCCGTATTTGGAAATATCCTGATACAACAAAGCAGATGTGAATCCGTTCATACTCAGATTGCCTGAGTATCCATGAGATACGGTAAAGCTGGTAAACAGCTTGTCCAATGGTTTCACCCTGCTCAGGCCATTGTAATCAATTTTCCAATTGGGTTTGGGTATAATGGCCCTGAATGGGTTGGAACGAAGATTGGGATTGTTTTGCCGAATCAATCCGACGGTGTTGGGATCCTGGCCGGTATAGGCCGCTATGAATGATGGAATCAGCACGTCAACTGCATATTTCCCGTAACCATAATAGTAGCCATCTGATCCAACGGGCTGTCCTGCACTATACGGATTGAGCGAACCCAGTCTTTGTGATAGGATCAATCGATTGTTTTCAAATGTTTTAAATGTTTCAGATACTCTATTGGGATCAAATTTTCCAAACAATGTTTTATAGGCTATGTACGACACATCGAATCCGCCGCCTGCATAGGGATTCAAGTGCTGGAAGCTTGGATTTTGTCCGTTCAAACTGGTATCAATGAAACGGAAGGTTTCACTGTAATTCTTGGTGAAGGTCTTGCTGATATTGAGGGATATATTCAAATCACGCACGGGCTCCAGTTGAGCGGTGAAGGTGATTCGCTGGTCAAAATTCTGTTGAAACAGGGCATTGAAGTTGCTATCTCTGGTAATCAAACCAGCCGCTGCTTTTGTATTCAACCAGTTTGTATCTGGCTGACGACCCATTACGAAATCCCATCCCGGGGCCATGCTCCTGAAGTTCTGTCCAAAAAAGCTGGTACTGTCTGTATATCCAGGCAAACGGGTGCTAGCCATTTCAGCGATGGACAGGTTAACTTGTTTCAAACTGGTCAGTAATTTTCCAATCACTTTCAGTCCATTGCTGACATACGGTACAGCGGTCCGATCCACTTTTTTCTTAGTGACTTCTATTCTTTTACCCGTCTTGGTGGTAATGGAATCTTTCACTTTGGTGATGCGATTCCGCCATTTTTCCTGGTCGTCTTTGTTGGAGGGTTGGTCTAACTGACGAATCCATTTTGATTTTTGATACAGCCGATTGAAGTCCATCTGTACAGTGGCCTCTTTCTGTTGTCCATTTTCAAGGAAGTTACCCAGATTGACAGCCAACCTCGATGCACCGATCCACCGGTAAGTAGCTTGGTAGCGAACATTCATGGTGGTCCAGTCCAAAATAGGCAATTTGGACGTAGGTAACGTATAAGACAGATTGGCTGTTTGATTGAAAATGGTATTGCGGCCGCCTTTCAACAGGTTCCTCCAAACAGTATCCCTTTTTTCTTTTGTGTCAAGCCGTCCAGCAGGTTCATCGATTCTTGAATTGTTGGTGGCTGTATAATCGAAATTGATGGACCGGGTGAAATTCCACCTGACAATGTAATCCCGTTGCATGGTAAAATACTTGTCGTATGTTTCGGGTATAGCATATTTGGATACCCCTACGCTTCTTGGCCGAACAGCACCAAATTGACGATTGACATCAGCCCGGAAACTTAGCTGAGCTGGCAGATAGCCCACATTAAAATCTTTGAGGAACGCTATCCATTTTGTGTTGGCATGCTTGAACATGTTTTTAAAGGGCTCAAAATATTTTGGCTTAGGAGCAAAATTGTACCCAATCGCCGCGCGATGACGGGTTACTTCGTTGTTTTCAATCAGCGGATTATGGGTAATGGTATTGATATACGAATAACTGATATCAATATTTTCTACATCATAAATTTTAGCAGCCTTTCC
>CAZCCN010000091.1:683-1931 GCA_964497085.1 uncultured Ferruginibacter sp. | reverse complement strand
TTGGTTTTGTTTTTACGGACATTTGTAAAATTCAATGTTTTCACTGCCGTAAAGTCAATGGCATTGTTTCGAATCGAATCTCGCTGAGAAGAGGGAGCTGAACGCAACTTGTCTTTTAGTTTAATATCCATGTCATAGGGATCGTATTCCGGCGTACTGGTGGATTGAGAATAACTTGCATAAACCGGAATACTCATGCCTGCCTTTTTGGGCAACAACTTACCCAGTTCCAAACTACTCGCTACATCGAACTGAATAAAATCTTCCCGATACCTTTCAATGATTCGTTGCTCCAATGTTCCAAAACCTTTGGAATGCATATTGGCGGAAACAGAGACCGTTCCCAAATCAGCCAAATTAACATCTACCCTGCCCAATGCCGCCCAGCCACCCTGTTCGTTCATAGAAGACAAACGAAGTTCATTCACCCAGATCTGACCACAGGCGGTGGTGGATTTAGAATTTTCAACACCAATCAATATACCCCTGATTTCTCCCAAATTGGGGTTACCGATGACGGCGTATTCCTGCCCATTGGCCTGCAATGCCCTAAACAATTGTGAAAGCGAAATATTTGACAAGTTTCTTTCTTGTTTTAATTGGGTAAGGGCTTGGAGATCCAGGTCTAATGAATTACTGGGATTCCACAAAGAATCATTGTACGCGTCTGAGTCTGGATTGAGGCTCAAGGTCAAGGGCGTGAAGGTCAGTGGAATTCTCACTTCGTAGTAATTGCTTACAAAGTCTGTACCCATCCGAATCACTGCTGTCAGGTCTTTGTCTGTAGACAAATTGGCCTCGGTTTGTTCAGCATGTATGTACATTGAGAGCTTTCTGAACTGGCGGAGGTCTCTGTTGGCGAACGTTTGGAATACGGCCTTGGCATCTCCTTTTCTCAAGTCGCAAAAATTCAAACTCATGGCTTGTTCATTTTGCAGCAGATTGACGCCGTTGTTACTCAAAGTTTGAACCCGATTGATCTCTTTAGGCGTTCTATAGGGCAACGGCGTACGCTTGTCATTCTCTTCAATATTCACCGCCCCTACATTGAATGGTGCATTGGAACTGGGAGAATACAAGCCAGTTGAATCTACTCTGTATTGAAACTTACGCCATACATTTCTGGTTAGCTGTAAGGCACCGAAACGCATCACCACACTGTCTTCAAAACCAGTGAGGAACATCCGCATGAATCTGATCGACTTAAAGTCGGGAATCTTACCCACTCTTTTGTTATAACTTCCAATG
>CAZCCN010000091.1:0-673 GCA_964497085.1 uncultured Ferruginibacter sp. | reverse complement strand
AATGGGAATTCTAAACTGATACCAGGTCTCTGAACGGGTAGTCCCATTCACCAGGTTAACGGCTACTTCTTTCTTATCAACGATAAAGTTATTGCCGATGGTCATTTCAGGTGCATCTTTGGGTTTGATGTCTACCACATATTGAAAATACTCTTCGGTTTCATTGAGGGTATTGTCTTTGTTCAGATCTTCCGCATCCGGATACATGGTAGCCGCAGTAGAATAAATACCTCCGTTCGAGATGGGAGAATTTCCTTCAGGATTGTTGTAATGCTTGTATCTGGCAAGGATGCCATCCGTACTGGTGAAAGAAGCATCTCTGTAATTTTTATAATCATCACTGGACGGATCCACCAAGGCGTTTTTATAAATGGTGGAATTGGCACCAAAGTTGGTTGCCAGCGCAGACAAAAACACATTTCTTTGACTGATTTCAGCTGTATCGTTCAATCCGTCAAAACCTACGTCCTGATAGGACCGATCGGCCGGTATGTTGCTAAAGGCATTGGTTACTTGAATCGGATTTCTGGGCACCTGACCCCAATTGGTTACATCAACGGGTGAAGGCGCATTGGGCGTGCTCAATCCATTTTCATAAAATCTTTTGCCATCCTTCAAGACATCTTCTGAAATATTGCCCAAATTAAAATAAAGTTTACCGCCTGTGGAGGCG
>CAZCCN010000090.1:0-6310 GCA_964497085.1 uncultured Ferruginibacter sp. | reverse complement strand
TGGTTGGTGACAACAATGATGTGCTTGAAACGTTTGGCAAAAACCTGCATGGCTTCCATCACACCCTCATAGAATTGAAATTCATTCCATGTATGGATATAATCAAGGGGTTTTTCATGATTGATGACACCATCTCGATCCAAGAAAAGTGTCCAGGAGTCATCTATTTTATCGAAAGGAATCATGGCTTTGAAAATTGGTGGGGTAATTCCAGATTGGCTTTTTGGTAATCCTCAGGGATGCCTATGTCTATAAAATAATTGTCATGCACCATGCCCATCATTTTGCTGGAAGCATAATACTGTTCGAGGTAGGCCTTTTCAAATGAAAATTTTGCAGGAAATGGCAGTACCAGAAATGAAGCCACATCCAATGCATACACACAGCCATTGATCAGCGTAGAACTGTTTTTCCCTAAAAGACTGAATGCTGGATTGCTGATTGATGTCCACCACACCATAGCGGTCAAAATTTTTCATTGGCTTCAGGGAAAGAGTACAGGCATTGTCGTGTTGTACATGGAATTGCATCAAGGCAGACAGGTTAACTAAAAATATGGTGTCGCCGTTAAGCACCAGAACATTCGGCTGGGTGACATATTGAAGGGCATGCTGAATGGCACCACCGGTACCCAAAGGCTCTTGCTCCAAAGAAAAGGTACACTGCACAGCAGGATATTGCTTTTGAATAAATTCTTCGATGTGTTCGTGTAAATAACCCACAGAGAAAACAAAATGGGTGACACCCTGATCCAGCAAATAATCCATTAGGTATTGCAGGAATGGTTTTCCTGCTACAGGTGCCATACATTTTGGTAAGTCGGATACTTCCGAACGCAAACGCGTGCCCAGACCACCCGCCAGGACGATACATTCCAATCCATTCGATTGGTGGGTAGTTGGCCCAAAAGGGATACTATAATTGGGGGGATTTGATTCCATGAATGTGATGGGGGTGTATTGAGTTATCTATGCCGAGAAATACGCCGCTTCTACCAATTGACAAATGATATGACCTACCAAAATATGAGCTTCTTGGATTCTGGGGGTATCGGTTGAAGGCACATTGATTAAGAAATCAGAGCATGCTTTCATATAGCCTCCTTGTTGCCCGGTGAAGCCGATGGTGGTCATTCCCTTCTCTTTAGCTGCTTCCATGGCTTTTACAATATTGGTGCTATTGCCTGAAGTGCTCAGCCCTACCAACACATCTCCTGGACGACCAATGCCATTAATTAACCTGGCATAAACCACGTCATAACTATAATCATTGGCAACCGCGGTCAGATAGGAAGTGTTCGTATGCAAGGCTTCAGAAGGCAATGCTGATCTGTCTGTGTAAAAACGACCACTGAACTCAGCAGCCAAATGCTGGGCATCAGCGGCACTGCCGCCATTTCCACAAAACAACACTTTATTGCCCTCCTTAAACGCTTGTACAATCAATTGAACGCATTGGTCAACCGTTTGCATCAGTGACTCGTCTTTCAACATGGATTGTTTCACCTCTATAGATGACTGAACGATCTCTTTGATTGTTTGATTCATGTGTAAGAATTGAATTAATTGGTCCAGGTGGTTAGGCCATATTTTGTAAACGTATACGGTTTGACAGCTCCCCCAAATTGCATCAAGGCTTTTTTGACAGCATGGTTGGTAGTGCCGGGACAATAAAAAATAATAAAGCCACCGCCACCGGCACCGCTGATTTTGCCACCTGTGGCACCGGCTTGTTTTGCCGCCTCATATATTTCTTCCATCCGACTATTGCTGATGTTGGCGGCCATTTTTCTTTTTTGCTGAAAACCAAAATCCAAAATTTCGCCCAGTTCATCCAACTTTCCTTTCAAAAGGGCCTCCTTCATTCGTTTGGCTTGCTCTTTCAACTGATGCATGGCTTCAATGCTTTTTTCATTCTTGCTGTTGACATTCTGCACTTGTTCCTTAATGATGGCGGCGCTTTCACGGGAGGTGTCCGTGAAATATAGAACAAGGTTGTTTTCCAATTCGTGCATATAGGAAGGGCGAATCCTCAACGGATTGACAATAACTTTGTCGTTGTCGTAGAATTCCATAAAATTCACGCCGCCAAAAGTAGCTGCATATTGGTCTTGACGACCTCCAGCCAAAGCCAAATCGTTTCGTTCGATTTCGAATGCCAAATGGGCAATGTCATAATCACCCAAAGGAAGTTTGAGCATTTCTACAAAAGCACCCACAATGGCGACCACCAGGGTGGATGAAGTGCCCAAGCCTGATCCCGCAGGCGCATCTACATAAGTGGACAGCTTAAACCCTCCGGCCGGAAAACCAAATTGTTGACTGATTCGATTGTACACGCCTTTCAATAAATCGAGTGTTCCATCTATCGGCAGAACAGGACTCAATGAATGTTCTTGTTGTTCGCCCCGGTCCAATGCTTCTACGATGATCTTCGATTCTTGAATCGGCTCAATGTTGGCATAGGCAGAAAGAGAGATGGTGGCATTCAAGATGGCACCTCCGTATAAATCGCTGTAAGGACTGACATCGGTTCCACCTCCAGCCAAACCAATACGAAGGGGGGCTTTGCTTCTGAAAATCATATTGCAATGTAAGAAATACTCTTCAAAGAGTTGGGCTGAATTTCAATCAATGCGCGGCTTCCAGCAGTTGCTGAACCATGGTATCCCAGCTGTATTTTTGTTTTTCTGTTCGAAGGGATGGAATAAAGTGATGAGGGCCGATTGAGAAAAATTCAGCAATTTTTCTGGCAAGGGACTCAGGCGTAGGTTCGGCAACCAAGCCTACTTTTCCATCCGGAACCAAATCTGGCAATCCGCCAACGTTTGTGACAATCATAGGCACTTCAAAATGATAGGCCAGGGGGGTAACACCACTCTGGGTGGCATTTCGATAAGGTTGGATCACTACATCCGCAGCACAGAGGTAATTTTTTACCTCACTGTCCGGAATAAAATCGGTTCTTAGAATGAGCCGATGGGCGATTTCCAGATTTTTTATTTGCTGTTGATAAGGAACGGCATCCTCGTAAAATTCTCCTGCAATTAAAAATTGGATATTGGAATCGAAGCCGGGTTGCGTGTCAAGCAGGTGAATGGCGTTGAGCAGAATGTCCAATCCTTTATATTTTCTAATGAATCCAAAGAACAATACAATTTTTGCTTCGAGAGGAATTCCGATTTCCTTTCTGGCCGTGGCTTGATGGATGATGTCACCGAAATGATCGTACAATGGGTGAGGTGTGAAATACACGGGCTTTTGTTCTGTGAAGGTTTGAACATCTGCTTTCACCTGTTGACTCATGGTTACAAAGGCATGAACAGGCTGGATGAAATATTTGGTAAAAGGACGATCACCCAATCTTTTTTCATGAGGTATCATGTTGTCGGCAATGCAAACCACTTTCGTGTGTCCATTCGAACGCGCCATGCGCAGGATGGTGCCCAAACAGGGGCCCATGAAGGGCAGCCAATACCGAACAATGATGATGTCCGGTCGACTCTTTTTGAGTCTCCATCCAATTTTCAACCAATTCAACGGATTCACAGAGTTGATCCATGCACGAATCTGGATGTCTTTGGGGGCTGGTTCAGTAGAATATTGCGTCGTGCCAGGAAAAAGAAAGCCTGGATATTGCAAGGAAAAGGTAATCAGCTGTACAGCATGGTTCTTTTCTTGAAAGGCTCTAGCCAATCGCTCATTGAAAGAGGCCAAACCGCCCCTTAGGGGATGAGCAGGTCCAATGATTACAATATTTTTCCTTTTTTCACTCATCTAAATAAATGACAATGATATTATTATAGGATTTTAATGAACTTAAAAATGAAGGTGCTACGACTTTATTTTAGAGCCCAATTTTGCCATCGATCAGGTAATGGTTTCTCTCAGCAGCGTTTCTGGAAATCAATTCCCCCAGAAAGCCAGCCAAAAACAATTGGGTTCCGATGATCATGGCAAGAATGGCAAAAAAGAACAAGGGACGTTGGGTCATGCCAGTTATGAGAAAAAAGAACTTACTGATGGTGAGATAGATAAATATCAAGGAACCAAGCAAAAAGAAGACCGTACCCCATAACCCGAAAAAATGCATGGGACGCTTTCCAAATTTACCCATGAAGAAAATGGTCAGCAGATCTAGAAATCCGTTGACAAAACGACTCCAGCCAAATTTGGTCACCCCATATTTACGGGGGCGATGCTCCACTATTTTTTCTCCGATTTTTCTGAACCCGGCCCATTTGGCCAACACAGGCACATATCGATGCATTTCACCATACACTTCAATACTTTTAACCACTCTTTTGCGATAGGCTTTCAGGCCGCAATTGAAATCATGCAGGTGGATTTTGCTCATGCTTCTCGCAGCTGCATTGAACAATTTGCTGGGAAGGTTTTTGGTAAATGTGTTATCGTATCTTTTCTTCTTCCATCCGCTCACGATATCATATTTGCCCTCAATGATCATGTTGCGCAATGCGGGTATTTCATCCGGACTATCTTGCATATCGGCATCCATGGTGATGATCACTTCGCCGGAAGCGGCTTTGAAACCTTCATTAAGCGCTGCACTTTTCCCGTAATTGCGTTGAAATTTGATGCCTTTGACCTGTGGATTGCGTGAGGACAATTGTTCCACGATTTCCCAAGATCCATCGGTACTGCCATCGTCAATCATGATGATTTCATAGCTGAGCTGGTGAGCCAGTACCACCCGTTCAATCCAAGCCGTCAACTCAGGCAAAGATTCTTCTTCGTTGTATAAAGGAATGACAATTGAAATATCCATGAAAGGCAGTTTATCTTTTAATAAAATTAGGCAAATCTTTTGTGAAAACAAATCCACCCAAGGCAGATACCACTGCGCCCAATGCCAAAAATTTGATGGTGGTGATGGACAACATCATGGGCATAAATATGCTTCTGAGCTTTTGGGCATTTTCAGCAATCTCATCCGGCGTTCTGTTTCCTTGCTTCAAAATGAGTTGATTGTTCTCCAAGATGGCCTTTTCCAAAATCTGGGGATTCAAGCGGTAAAAAACAAAAGTATAGATGACCATTAATAGCGTGATGACTACAAACGACTTGAAACCCTCCGAGAAATAGTTATTGAATGTATGAACGGCTGCAGGATTCATTCGATAAGAAACTAGGGGCCAACAAACACTAAGCACAAATACGAACAGCACGCCATATTGATTGTCGCCTTTTTCGGAAAGATGAAATCCATAAAAGAGCAGGGCTGAGAGCGCTATCAAGAGCAAGCCACTGATCAGGCCTTTATAGGTAGCATGTAAAGTGATCATATATGGTAATCATTAAGTGATGAAATTCCATGTTCAATCCGATGCAAACGAACAAGACGATGGATGGATGTTAGGCTTGGAGTACCAGTTGGTTTTTGTTCAAAATACCCAAAACCTTTCCGGTAAGTTTTTGTCCGATAAAGGCATTGTTTTTAGAAGCGGATTGGATCATGGATGCATCAAACGTATATGCTTCAGAAGGATTGAACAAAGTCAGGCATGCCGCTTCTCCTTCCTGAATTTCGGGTATTGGTAAGCCGAGTAATGTTCTAGGTTGCGTAGTCAATTGTTCAATAAGCCGGTCCAAGGAGGGCGCAAACGAATGCATCGCACCAAAAACGGCTTCAAGGGTCTCCATTCCATTTTTAGCATATTCAAACTCACAGTTTTTTTCATCCCAGTGCAACGGATGGTGATGAGATGCGATGCAATCCACCACACCGCTGGCCACAGCCTCCCGAACGGCCATCATATCCTCTCTGGTTCGGAGTGGAGGATTGACTTTTAAATGGGTATTGTAATTCACCAAATCTTCATCGCAGAAAAAACAATGATAGGGTGTAACAGAACAGGAAAGTTTCAATCCTTCATGTTTGGCCTGTTGAATACGTTCGATTCCTTTTTTGGTGGACACACCCGTTATGTGCAATTTGGATTGTGTATACTTGAGCAATTCAATATCCCTGGCAATCATCAGTTCTTCCGCAATAGCCGGTTTGCCGGGTAAACCCAATTGAGTGCTGGTGATTCCTTCGTTCATCAACCCATGGGGAGCGATGCTCTGATCATTGGGCAATTGAATGACCAATGCATCTTTGGCTTGAACATATTGGAGTGCTTTCAAAAGAATGCCAGCATGTTGCAAAGATTGCCACCCATCACCAAAAGCAACCGCACCACTTGCCTGCATGTCATACATTTCTGCGAGTTCTTTGCCCTCTGCCTGTTTGGTGATGGCTCCGATCGGAAGAACATCGCCTTCTTTCGCTACAATATGCAACACCC
>CAZCCN010000089.1:5266-6331 GCA_964497085.1 uncultured Ferruginibacter sp. | reverse complement strand
CCCGTTATGTTTACACAACGGGCTCAGAAAAATCCTGTGGAATTGACATTACTTTTTGGGTGGCGCAGCTCCTGCCTTTGGTTTGGCTGTTCCCTGTTTTTTGGGTGCTGACGCAGGGTCGTTTTTGCTGATGAATTCACGATTCGAAACCAATTGAGCATCTGAAGGATCTAGCGCGATGGCTTTGTCCAGATAGCTCAAGGACATCGCCTGGTCTTTTTTGACATTGTAGTAATACTCAACAAAGAACTTATAAGCCCCAATGAGTTGATTTTTCAATTTTTCCTTGTCAGCAGCTTTTTCTCCGATCTCCACTGCTTTCTGGTATCCGGGAACAGCCAATCCAAGCGCACCGGTTGTATCTATGGCGGCACTGGCCTTGCCAATCATATAATAACCGAACATTTCATCCGGATACTTCTGGGTATACAGGTTAAAAAGTGAGATGGAGGAATCAAATGCACCTCCTCTGAAATAATTATAGCCCGCATTGTAAATATCTGTTTTAGATGGAGCTCTTTTGATTTGGGTGATTTTTTTGTGCCAATCAGCCGCTTCTCTGTATTTTTTTTGACCCTCAAAGTAGTTGGTCATGGTTCTGCAATAAAACACTTTGTTCGCTTCCAGGGTATCCATGGCAACGGCTTTTTCAATCAGCAATCCAGCTTCTCCGGTGGCAGCAAACTTCAGTAGCACATCTGCATACTGGTTGAGGTTAGCAGCTGTTACTTTGTCGGGGGCTTGACGTCTGAAATATTCTTCAAACTGCTCTTTGGCTTTGATGGAATCTTTCATTCGGTTATAGGCCAACGCTTTCAGACTGTATAAACTAGCATAGGGATTGGCTCCTTCTGCCTGAATACAATCGTTGGCTTTGGTAATGGCTTCCTGAAAAAGTCCTTGAGCATATTTTAAAGACGCCCTGTAATAGCAGGCTTTGGGATCATCGTCGGAATTGGCCAGCCATTTTTCGAAATATTCTGCCGCCTTGGGAACGTCTGTTTCATAATAATAATTGAAAAGGTTGTTGTACACGGGTGCATAGGCTGGATCGCTATCTATGGC
>CAZCCN010000089.1:1928-5256 GCA_964497085.1 uncultured Ferruginibacter sp. | reverse complement strand
CCTCTTCCTTGAGACTGGTACATTCTTCCCAAGCGAAAATGCGCCCTGGCATATTTAGGATTGATGGCAAGGGCTGCTTTGTAGGCGTTGTACGCATTGGTACCATCGCCACTTTTTCTATACGCATCCCCCAAATTCACCAGTACATCTGGATCATTGAATTTTTTGAATTGGGTGGCCAGTTTCAACTTATCAATAGCATAGATGGGGTCGCCATTCTTGGCGTCTGGATTTCCGTTGGCAAAACCAATGGCATTCAAAACAGACAAGCTTTTTCCCTGACTCAAGGAAATGGCTGCTTCAAAGTGATTACGTGCATCCTGAATTTTACCTTCTATCAATTCAATGTGCCCAATGCCTGCCATGAGCAAAGTACTGCCAGGTGACGCTGCTAGAGCCGTCTGGTATATTTTTTTGGCCTCGTCCAAATCTTTTACCGTACGGTCATCGGGCTGAATCATCGACTGGCCCAACCAGTAGATTGCCTCTTCGTTGGCGGAATTTGCGGACACCAATTTTTGAAAAACGTCTTTGGCGCTTTTGAAGCGTTCATAATACATGAATTTTCTGCCCTGCTCTATCGATTGGGCTGACAACCAACCGGGTTGAAAACCCACCAGCAACAACAAAACAATGATACTCTTCTTCATAGTCATTTTCTTTTAAGACTTTTTCAAAAACATAAAATTATACAAGAAACCGTTAAAGCTTTCCTTATTTTTTTGTTGCCCCTGCATTTATTTTCACGTTTCGGACCTCAAAATCCATCACAGGCCCCAAATAAGCGCGCCTAAATATCAGTTGCCCTCTTTCAAATTTTAAAAAAGACACGAACCCTCTACCCAATCCTTCATAGTTTTCTTTGATGATATAGCAAACTGGCCGCACCAAGGGGTAGCGCCGAGTAAGCATGCTTTGCTGATTGGGTTGCACAAAAGGTTTGTCCACACACGCTTCGCATTGTACGTAAGCCATTTTGATCTTTTTCAACTTGGCTACTTGTTGAGGTTCTTCTGGATTGCCTACCCAACTGATTCCTACCAAACCTATGGCATTTTCATGAGTGGCAACATATTCAACCACCTCCTGGCTATTGGAAGCAGCCCGTACGACAGTGGTGTCAAAAGGAATTCCTTTCATCACAGAATCCTTGATGTATCGAATGGTGCTGGTGGCTTGCAGTCCATCAAACACCACCGAACGACCCGAGCGAGATTGACCACTGAACAAGGCTTTTAAAGAAGCCAATGTAAACAGGCTATCCGGACTGTTTTGAGGAATGATGATGGCCACTGCATCAGATGCGACAGCATTCCACCCAGGATTGTACGACAGTTCGTCAATCATATACCGTTCTTCAGCTGAAGTCAATCCTCTTCCCACAATAATCAAACGCTTACTACTGTCCTTGAAAAAATCCTTGAAACAATCAGCCTCAGACTTATATGTGGCCTCTATATGTGCCGAAGGATAAGATGCCTGGTACATATTGATTTGCTGCTCAATCACCGGACGGAAAGATTCATCCACACTGATCTGTATAGTGCCACTAGTGGGTGTGTCGTGCACCCTTTTGGGTTGATTTGAATCTGTACAGCCTGCCCATACAATCAGCTGGAGCGCAACCATGAAGACCGTATATGTATTCCCATTCTTTCTCATCTTTCGCGCAGGTAGTTTTTTTTGTATCCCCTGTACACTCTAAACAAACCGTACAGAACACAGATGCCACCAAATGCTTTCATGGTGGGATCGTCGAAACGGGCTTCCAGACCTGTATTGAACTGCCTGATAAAAATGAGGAAAATCCCCATCGCAGCCCATAGGGTCCCCATACCATAATCCATGATACTCCTCATTCGTAAGTAGCTTTTTTCCCGCTGAGACAATGGTTCTGTTGGATGATCTTGTTCTGTCATGTAATCAAACGTTTTAGAAACTTGCAATTTAATAAGAATAAGCCGGCATCAGGCCATAAAGGCTATCTATTTGATGGCCTAAGCCCTTCCTTTCCATAAACAAGGCAGCATGTATCTGGGGCAACCTAGAGAAACCAGAGGGATGATTTATCTTTGAGCCAGATTGAATGGTCACTTATTTAATATCTAATACGTAGATGAAAATTTTAATGGTTTGCTTGGGCAATATTTGCAGGAGTCCTTTGGCAGAAGGGTTGCTTCAAGCAAAAGCAAACGCCGCAGGACTCAATTGGCAAGTGGACAGTGCGGGAACCAATGGGTTTCACAACGGCGAAGCACCCCACCCGCTGAGCCAAAAGATAGCAGCTGCCAACGGAATAGACATCAGCAGGCAGGTTTCACGACAATTGACCCCAGCAGATTTTGTAACCTACGACCGCTTGTATGCCATGGCCAATGACGTGTGGGGCGACATGAAACGAATGGGAGGCAACGCATTTGATCCCAGTAAAAACATCCTCTTTCTGAATGAACTCCACCCCGGGGAGAATCTGGATGTACCGGATCCTTGGTATGGAAAAGAAGACGGATACGTAGAAGTTTTTCAATTAATTGACCGAACTTGTGAAGCATTGATACAAAATTATTTGGCAACCCATCAACAGACGACAACGCTATAATGGCAAAACCTTCTATACCTCAGGGCACCAGGGACTTTTCTGCTGACATCATCAGAAAAAGGAACCATATTTTTTCAGTGATCAAATCGGTCTTTGAATTGTATGGCTTTCAGCCACTCGAAACCCCCGCCATGGAGCAACTGGACACGCTCATGGGTAAATATGGTGAAGAAGGTGACAAATTGATATTTAAGATTTTGAACAACGGATTGAACGACCCAAAAAACATCGAGAAAGCGAAGGAAGGCTTTGAAAAAGTGCTGGCCGGAAAAAACAGCAGCTCCCTGACCGAACGTGCGTTAAAGTACGATTTAACCATTCCATTCGCCAGATACGTTGCCATGAACCATGGGCAATTGACTTTTCCATTCAAACGTTATCAAATACAGCCTGTATGGCGTGCCGACCGGCCACAGCGGGGTCGTTACAGAGAATTTACCCAATGCGATGCGGATGTGGTGGGCAGCCATTCATTGATCAATGAAGTGGAATTGGCAAACATCTACCATGATGTGTTCACCCAGTTAGGTCTGAAGGATTACACACTTAGCATCAACAGCCGAAAGATACTGATGGGTTTGGCGACCGTGTGTGGCGGAACGGATAAGCTCACCGATATCACTGTTGCGATTGACAAGCTTGATAAAATTGGCCTGGACAAAGTAAAAATAGAACTACAACAGCGAGGGTTAAACGAAAAACAAATTGCCCTCATTGATCAATACTTGA
>CAZCCN010000089.1:0-1918 GCA_964497085.1 uncultured Ferruginibacter sp. | reverse complement strand
GGAAGCAACCAGCAAAAGCTAAAAGCCATTGCTGACCTTCTGGCTGGTGACGCAGCGGCTCAAAAAGGAATAGAGGAACTGTCGTTTGTTGTGGAACACACAACCAACGCAAATATATCCATAGATTTTACCCTTGCCAGGGGGCTTAATTACTACACGGGCCTCATTTTTGAAGTCAAAGCACCCGATAGCGTACAAATCGGCAGTATTGGCGGAGGTGGCCGATACGATGACCTTACTGGACTGTTTGGCGTTCCAAACATTCCAGGCGTGGGTATTAGCTTTGGCGTGGATAGGATATATGACGTATTGGAAACATTACAACTGTTTCCTTCTGATATTCAAATCAACACAAAGGCTTTGTTTTTCAATATGGGCGAACAAGAAAGCGCCTTTGCCTTTGAGGTTTTACAACAAACCAGAAAAAAGGGAATCGCTTGTGAATTGTATCATGAAGCTGTGAAGCTGGATAAGCAGTTCAAGTATGCAGAAAAGAAAAACATTCCATTTGTGGTGATCATGGGCAGCAATGAGATCAATAAAAAAGAATGCATGGTGAAGCACTTGGCTACCGGAAAACAAGAAACAATTGCCATTGAGCAATTAGCCGCTTATTTGCAATAAGCTACTACACTCCTTCAAAGACAACCGCGGCTCCCTGCCCAACACCCACACACATGGTTGCGAGACCATATTGGCTTTTTCTTCTTTTCATTTCATGCAACAAAGTAGTGGAGATACGAACCCCGCTGCAACCCAACGGATGCCCCAAGGCAATGGCGCCGCCGTTCACATTGACTTTTTCCAGGTCCAAACCCAAATCGTGTATGCATGCAATACTTTGAGAAGCAAACGCCTCATTCAATTCAATCAAATCAAGGTTGGCGATGGTAAGATTGGCCCTTTTCAAAGCTTTTTGTGTGGCAGGAATAGGCCCTACCCCCATGACGGCAGGCTCTACCCCTGCCACGGCCATGCTTTTGACTTTGGCGATGGGCTTCAATCCGAATTTCTTGACAGCAGCTTCACTGGCCAACAACATGGCTGCGGCGCCGTCATTGATGCCGCTGCTGTTGCCTGCTGTAACGGTTCCGTCTTTGATAAAGGCCGGCTTCAATTGAGCAAGTTTTTCGAGTGAAGAGAGCCGAGGATGTTCATCCGTATCTACATCAAACACATCTTTTCCTACTTGCACGCGAACAGGGATGATTTCATCTGCAAATTTCCTTTGTTGCTGGGCCTGTGCATATTTTTGTTGGCTTTCCAAAGCGAATTCGTCCTGTGCATGTCTACTGATGTTCCATTGCTTGGCTACGTTTTCGGCTGTTTCACCCATTGTATACGGATAGTACAATGCGGACAAAGCAGGATTGATAAAACGCCAGCCCATGGTGGTGTCAAATATTTGCGCATTTCTATCAAAGGGAGTGCTGGCCTTGGGAAGCACAAAAGGCGCACGGCTCATGCTTTCTACTCCACATGCTATCATTAGTTGCGCATCGCCACAGGCAATGGCCCTGGAAGCATCCATGATGGCCTGTAGACCACTTGCGCAGAGTCGATTTACCGTAGTGCCCGGAACCGTTGCTGGCAAGCCCGCAAGCAAGGATGCCATTCGGGCGACATTACGATTGTCCTCTCCGCTCTGATTGGCGGCCCCTGCAATCACATCTTCAATGGCATTTGCCTGGATGCTGCTGTTGCGAGCCAACAACCCTTTGATGACGGTGGCCAATAAATCATCGGGTCTGATGCCCGCCAATGAGCCACCATATTTTCCAATGGGTGAACGGACAGCATCTATTACATATACCGGTTCCATATTTCAGTATTTAAATTTCACAGAAAAGATACTTGCATCTGTTTGTATTACAAAGATAATCGCTTTCAGGTTGCCTGCTATGCCAACCCTTCATTG
>CAZCCN010000088.1:0-6345 GCA_964497085.1 uncultured Ferruginibacter sp. | reverse complement strand
TCTTTTCCATCGCTGACAGCTTCTCCCGCGCCCGCCGTTCCCCTGAACCCATGTTCAGGTCCGAATATTTTAACGATTTGAATACCCAGTTTTAGTAAGCTGTCCACCAGATGGGTTTGCTGAATCGTAGTGGTTTGATTGGCAAATACAGCCACTCTCTTTCCTTTTAGCAACGGGAGGTATTGCTGGGTTTGCTGCGCACCCACCTCTATGTTGTCGGTTGATTTTTGGATCGGCCTCGTTTGTGCACAGGAAAAGCATCCCCATAACAACAAAGAACCCAAAAGATGTCTGCGCAGCCTTTTCATGATGTAAAGTTGAGCAAAGTTTTTTAATTCGGCAGAGTTGATTTTTAATTTTAATTTTGCGCAAGATGTGGTGCATTTTTGCTTTCCATTCGCTACAACTTTTGATAAGTATGAGTGTGCAACACCCAGCCATCATTGAGTCTATCAATGGTGTTTATTCAATCAACCATAAAAAAATTGTATGCAACAAGTTAAAGCGGGTGATCTAGTAAAAGTTCATTACACCGGAAAATTAACCTCCGGAGATCAATTTGATTCTTCTGTCGGAAGAGAACCACTTGAATTCACGGTAGGCGCCGGTCAGATGATCAAAGGATTTGACGCTGCGATGCCCGGAATGACCATCGGAGAAAAAAAGACCATCAATATTCCCGCAGCGGATGCTTATGGTGAAAGATCGGAAGAGGCCATCATAGAATTTCCCAAAGAAAACGTTCCTGCCGATATGAAATTGGAGCCCGGGATGACCCTGACCCTTAGCAACCAGATGGGGCAGCCCGTTCCAGTGGTGGTCGTGGAATTAAAAGAAAATGTAATTGTGTTGGATGCCAATCATTTTTTAGCAGGGAAAGAATTGATTTTCGATATTGAGTTGGTCTCCATCGGATAAAAACAGCAGCAGCGAACGCCAGGTATCTCTGATGCATCAACATTGCACAATGGAAATAAACAAACAAGCTTTGGCAGATCGTTTCATGCGCTATGTGCGCATCGATACCCAAAGCGATCCCAACAGTTCCGAACACCCCACTACTGCCAAACAAAAAGACCTCAGTAAAATCCTACACCAAGAGTTGTTGCAAATGGGGATTGCCGATGCTACCATGGACGACTATGGGTATGTTTATGCCACCATTCCATCGAATACAACCCGTAACCAGGTGCCGGTCATTTGCTTTTGCGCCCATGTGGACACCGCTCCCGATTGCAGCGGAACGAACGTGAAACCCATCTTGCATCAACAATACAATGGAGAAGACATTGTGTTGCCGGACGATTCCACCCAAGTATTGAAATTGAGCGCTTCCCCTTATTTAAAGAACCATATAGGTGGCGATATTATTACTGCCAGTGGCTTAACCTTGTTGGGGGCGGATGATAAAAGCGGCGTAGCCATCATCATGCAAGCTGCTGAGTACATCATGAGCCATCCCTCGATCCTTCATGGAACCATCAAAATTCTATTTACACCAGACGAAGAAGTGGGCAAGGGTACAGACAAGATTGACATGAACAAACTAGGCGCTCAATTCGGGTATACCTTGGATGGCGGAGAAGCCGGCAGTTTGGAGGATGAAACCTTTAGCGCAGATGCTGCCACCATTACTATACATGGAGTGATTGCGCATCCCGGATATGCAAAAGACACTTTGGTCAACGCCATTAAAATTGCCGCGGATGTAATAGATCATTTGCCCAGAAACGAGTGGAGTCCTGAAACAACAGAAGGTAAAATGGGTTTTGTGCATCCGGTGGCTGTCAATGGAATCGCTGAAAAGGCTACCATCCAGTACATTGTAAGGGACTTCACGCGCGAAGGATTGGCTGCCCACCATGAGAGATTAAAAGCAATCGCTGCCAAAGTGGTTGCTCAATACCCCGGTGCCACTATGGAATATCTGGCCCAGGAACAATACAGGAATATGAAAGAAGTGCTGGATCTCCATCCGCAAGTGGCTGAATTTGCTGCTGCAGCCATGGAACGTGCAGGGTTGCAGGTTAAGAAGGAAAGCATTCGCGGGGGTACAGATGGCAGCCGCCTGAGTTATATGGGTTTGCCTTGTCCGAATATTTTTACCGGTATGCAAAACATTCACAGCAAGCTGGAATGGATTGGGGTAAACGATATGGCAAAGGCCACTGAAACCATTGTTCATCTTTGTCAGATTTGGGAAGAGCGCAGCTAAGTCTTTCTTGAGTATCTTTACAGTCTAAATTATTCTATATGCAATTTCTCATTCAGTATTGGTGGCTTTTTCTAGTCATTCTTTTTGTGCTAAACGGTCTGTTTACCGTTAACCAAGGAACGATTGCGGTGATTACTCGTTTTGGTAAATATGTAGGTATTCAATTACCAGGATTGCGTTTCAAAATTCCACTGATTGACCAGATTTATAAAAGAGTCAGTATTCAGAACAGGTCTGTAGAACTTGAGTTCCAGGCCGTAACCATTGATCAGGCAAATGTGTATTTTAAATCAATGCTGTTGTATTCTGTTCAGAATGCAGACGAGGCAACGATTCAAAAAGTAGCTTTCAAATTTATCAGTGATAAGGATTTGATGCAGGCATTGGTTAGAACCATTGAAGGAAATATCCGTGCTTTTGTAGCCACCAAAAAACAATCTGAAATCTTGGCTCTGCGCAGAGATATCGTGGAGTTTGTGAAGGAACATGTAGATGCTTCCTTGGAAGAATGGGGTTATCATTTACAAGATTTGCAAATCAACGACATCACTTTCGACCAGGCCATCATGGAGAGCATGAGCAAGGTGGTAGCGAGCAACAACCTGAAAGCCGCTGCTGAAAATGAAGGGCAGGCCTTGCTGATCACCAAAACAAAAGCAGCAGAAGCCGAAGGAAATTCAATCAAAATTGCCGCCGAGGCGGAAAGACAAGCGGCTCAATTGAGAGGGCAGGGGGTTGCCTTGTTCAGGGAGGAAGTGGCCAAGGGTATGAGCCAGGCAGCAGAAGAAATGAAACAAGCCAATTTGGATACCAATGTAATTTTGTTCAGCATGTGGACAGAAGCCATCAAAAACTTTGCTGAATTTGGCAAGGGCAATGTGATCTTTTTAGATGGCAGCAGCGAAGGCATGGAAAAGACGATGCGTCAGATCATGGCGATGCAGCAAATGGAAAAGAGTAAATAAGGAAACAAGGAAACAAGATTAACATTTTATTGTACCTCTGTTATCGATAAGTTTTGTTGTATTGTAGACGCTACTAAATCATAAACACAAAAAATATGTTCGATATTTTTCTGCAAATTGACACCACCGCCCTGGCTGTTCCGGCAGAGGGCGCCAAAGTGGAATCTTTGTTCAGTCTTTTAAGCAAGGGTGGCCCCTTGATGATTCCTTTGGGAATCCTTTTTGCTTTGGCTGTTTTCTTTTTTATTGAAAGATGGATGGTGCTCAAAAAAGCCAGTTCGATTGACGACAATTTCATGAACATCATTCGCGACCACATCAGCAATGGGAATGTGACCGCTGCAAGAAGTTTGGCAAAGAATACTGACAATCCTATCGCCAGAATGATTGATAAAGGATTGCAAAGAATCGGCAAGCCCATCGATGCGATAGAAAAAAGCATGGACAACGTCGGCAAGTTGGAGATGTATAAAATCGAAAAGAATCTGAATACCATTTCGGTGATATCCAGAATTGCGCCCTTGTTCGGCTTTGTTGGAACGATTATTGGATTGGTGATGTTGTTAAAAGAATTTGCGACAATTGGCAATCCGTCCATCAGTCAAATTGCAGATGCGATGTATATCAAGCTCATCACTTCCGCAACTGGTCTCATTATTGGGATGCTGGCCTTCTTGGGGCATAGTTACCTCGATACGCAAATCAATCGACTTGGAAACAGAATGGAAGCGGCCAGCAGCGAATTCATTGATGTGCTGCAAGAGCCAACAAAATAATCTTAACCAACACTTTTACCATAAGCAGTCTGCTGATGTCATTACGAAAAACAAGATTGAGGGAAAGTCACACAGAGCTCGATACGGGCCCACTGAATGACATCCTATTCATTTTGCTGATGTTTTTTCTGATGATTTCTACGCTGGCGAATCCGAATGTGATCAAGATGAGTGTGCCCAAAGCCAAGAGTGATACCAAACAAAAGCAAACCGTCGTGGTGAGTGTGGACAAGGATAAAAATATATATGTTGGCGCCAAAAAAATCATACCCGATTCGCTGGAATCCGTATTGCGTAAATATATTCGCGAAGGAGACAGCATCAAGCCCGCCGTTGTCATCAATGCCGACGCCATCGCACAATGGGGCGACATTGTCTCCGTGATGAAGGTGGCAAGAAAGTTAGGCGCCACCACTTCCGCTACCGTTACCGGTACAGAATAGCAAAGACCATTCGGTCTTTCCCAAAGAAATCTTTTTGAATGGTGGTTTTGTATCCTTTTTCTGTAAACAGGGTTGCGACAGACCTTGCATGATTCTCATGAATCTCTACCATAATGGAGCCGCTTGGCATCAGATGTTGTTGCCCAAACTGAGCTATTTTTTCGTAAAAAATCAAAGGCTGTTCATCGGATACAAATAGCGCCACATGGGGTTCATGGTCGGTTACATGCTTGTCCATGGTGCCTAGTTCAGTGATGGGAATATAGGGTGGATTGCTGATGATGAGGTCATACTGCTCAAATGCATTCCAATGGCAATCCTCTAGAAAATTATTTTGAACAAACTCAATTTCTGTGAAGTGCTTATGGGCATTTTCGGTGGCTACTTGCAATGCTTCCTCACTGATGTCAATCGAAGTGATGATGGATGCAGGCACATTTTTTTTTATTGCAATCGGTATGCAACCACTTCCTGAACCGATTTCCAATACCCTAGGTTTGCTGTAGGTGTGCAGGTGGTGAATAGCTGCCGCCACCAACTCTTCAGTTTCGGGCCTGGGTATTAAAACCGCTTTATTGACTTTGAAGCGCAATTTGTAAAACCAACACTCCCCCAATATGTATTGAATGGGTTCGTTTGCACAAAGTTTTGCAAGCGCCTCCAGCAATGGAATTTCTTGCTCGGAAGAAAGATTTTTTTCGGGGTACATAACAACATCCGACCGAGTAATAGAAGCCAACGCTTCAAAGGCCATTTGCCTGATTTGTTCCGCTTCATTTGGAGGATATAAGGGCAACAATCGTTCTACATACGTTTGATATAAGGCCTTGATAGTCATTTTAGCAAACTTAGCTTATTTTGCCCTCCTTATTTTTGACAAGTGAATCCATTAGATCATTACTATACCATCATTCAGCCCTCAAGTGCTGAATTCAAAGACAGGGGTAGCCGCTTCCTCTCCTATGCTTTTCCCCTGGATAATAAGGAAGCCTTTAAAAAGGAGCTGGCAGCTGTAAAAGCCCTGCATCCCAAGGCGGTGCATCACTGTTTTGCCTACCGGATTGGGCAGGCTGGGACGGAAGTCAGGTCCAATGACGACGGAGAGCCAGCCGGATCTGCGGGTAAGCCGATTTTGGGTCAAATTGACAGCAAACAGCTCACCAATGTGGGCATTGTGGTGGTTCGGTATTTTGGGGGCACGCTATTGGGGATCCCAGGCCTGATTCATGCCTATAAAACGGCCGCTTCCCTGGCTTTACAGACCACCCCCCTCGTCAAAAAGCCCGTATTGGAGCGATACCTCCTTTTTTTCAATTATACCGAAATCAACGAGGTGATGCGTGTGTTGAAACCCGCCGCCTGTCAGGTTTTCGAGCAAGATTTGCAGTTGTTTTCTCAAATGAAAGTAGGTATTCCGGTGGCTCGAAAAGAGGAGGTGGTACAGCTGCTCACTCAGGTTAGGGGCATGGAAATCCAAAAATCCCTATAAAATATAAAAAAAATCATTGTTTAAGCTGACGGGTGTTATTTTTTTAATACTTTTAACACAATTAACTGATTAAACATGAGAAAAATTGTACTTGCATTTGCATTTATTTCTTTGATCACAACTGCCAAAGCACAGCAGTTGCATTTCATGAGCCAATTCATGCAGCATAATTCTATGTATAATCCTGCCGCTGCCGGCTTTTCAGGCAGAAACATGGTAGGCATTTCCTATAGAAACATGTGGTCATCCTTTCCTGGTAACCCCAAAACACAAATGGTCTACGGCGATTTTGAGTTATCTAAGCTGAAATCTGCCATTGGAACCTATGTGTACAGAGACGAAACCGGACCCATTAGCAGAACGGGTTTTCAATTGGCCTATTCCTATCACATCAAAGCCCGCAATGAAAAGAGCCGATTTGGTATTGGCTTGGAATTGAGGGGTGTACAATACGCTA
>CAZCCN010000087.1:1823-6605 GCA_964497085.1 uncultured Ferruginibacter sp. | reverse complement strand
GTTCGATGACAGCCATTTCTTCTCTTTCTTTTGAAGCCAGATCTTCCCGTCCTTGTTTTTCAAATATTTCCAAGGAATCTTTTCGTTGTTTCATCATTTTTTGAAGAAACTTTTGTTCGGTTGCTTCATCAATGGAACCATTGGCGCCAGGTTCGGTCTTTGCTTTTATGATTTCAGCTTTAATGGCCCGGAGGCTTCTCAGCACTGCTTCGTTTTTTGATTTCATGGCTTCTTTCATTTCTGCCATGATTCTTTGTTCTAAAGACATAGTATGTTGTTTTAAAATAATTGATCGTATTCTTTACAATACCACTAACTGGCTGACAAATCTTTGATTTGCTGCTCCCTGAATTTTTTAAAAAAATCTTTGGCAAATTGTTTCATTTCGGCAGAAAGCTCATCCTGCTGGGTGGCTCTTTGAAAGGTATCAGCCATGGTCATCATCATTTGGTAGAAAAAATCGCCCATTTCGTCCACCATCATCTCTTTTGTCCAAAGATCAATGCGAAGGGCCGATTTGTCTGCTCCATCCCAAAAAGCAAGACACATGGCTTTGGCCTTTTGTTTCATTTCTGCTTGGCTGTCGCTAGCCTCCCAATGAATCTGTTCTGGAATTTTATTCGGATCAAGAATGACATCGATGGTAATTGTTGATTTTTGCATGGATTCAGTTTAATATCCTGCAAAGTTAATGGGTTTAGGATTTCTTTTCTTGATTTATCACATTCCATAAAGCCTCCGATGCATGCTCCCAGGTGTTTTGCGCCTTCAATTCCTGACATTTGTGCAGAAGATGGTTGCGCAGGATTTCGTCTTTGTACAACACAATCATCAATCTGGACAAATCTTTCTCGTTTTCCTCTGTATAGAGCACCGTGTCCCCGAAGTAAGATCTAAAATGAGCATAGCCTGGTACCAACAGGGGTAAGGGATAGGATAAGGCCCGCAACAAATTAGGATCAATCAAGGGAGATGCGGGCATTCCAATGCAGGCGTAGGCAGCACCCATCATATCCATTTCAGAAGCTTCTTGTTCTTTCATGAACACGAGGTCTGTTTTGAATGCATAATGGGCGGAAAATGCCTCCGCATAAGCAAGCTGTTCCGGATGGGCGCTGATCAACAATTGCACGTTGGACCGCTGCCATTTTTTAAAAAGGGAAAAAGCTTTTAAGACAATCAACAAACTTTCCTTGTTGGCTCGGCTGTAATCAAAATAAAAAAAATCTTTTCCCTGCGTATGCTGTTGCTTCAATAATTCTCTGACGGCAGGCTCTATTGGATGCCTTGTTTCAATTCCTGGCGGGATGAGCCATAATTGATTGCCTGAAGCGGGTATGTGTCTGGCAATATCATCGTATAAGTAGCGGCTGCTTACCACTATGTGATTGCCGTGTCCGTCTTTCTTTCGGATGTTCCTGGAAACAGACAAGCCATTGTCCATCCATACAATCCGTTGAATGGGGCGCCGCAAACGAATGGATGGCTGGCTAGTACAAAAACAATCAATCTTGTTTTGTTTCAGTATGGAAGGCAGTTTGAATTGACGCCAGTAAAACTTTTCCAGGCCCCTATCAATATTTTTTGGTGCCCTTACGTATTGAATATTCGGATGTTGAAATTGATTGAGATCAGCCTTTCCATCAAATAAAAACATCACCTGCACATTGGGTTGCTGCTGTACAAGCCTGTAAAAACACTGCTGGAAAAAGTTGCTGCCTACACCATCAGCTTCCAACTGAACTGCAATCCTCATGATTAATATTTATTTCAGCACTTTAACTTTTACAGTTTCAATGCGGGTGTCACTCACGTGAAGTATATCAAATTCGTAGTTGTCAATGATGATGCGGTCTCTTTGTTTGGGAATCGATTCGTTGTTTTGAATGATATAGCCCGAAAGGGTTTCGGCGCCCTCATCTCCGCTGAAAAGCAGGTTGTATTTTTCTGACAAAAAATCCAATTCCAGTCTGCCGCTGAAGATATATTCATTTGACCCCAATTGCTTGTCTACAAAAGCTTCTGAACCATCATATTCGTCCTCGATCTCGCCAAAAATTTCTTCCAGCAAATCTTCCATCGTCACAATGCCGGCGGTTCCTCCAAATTCGTCAATTACCCATGCAATACTCTTTCTTTCCTTGCTGAATTTGTTCATCAAATCGGTGGCGCTCATGGTTTCAGGGACGGTGGGAATGGGATGGAGAACGTCTTGTAGGGAAGCAGGATTTTTAAACATATCCAAATGGTGCACATAGCCAACAATATTGTCGATATTGTTTTCGTACACAAGCAACTTGCTTAATTTGGTCTCAATGAATTTTGCTTTTGCTATTTCAATGCTGGCATGACTGTCAATTCCTTCTATTTCTTTTCTAGGCACCAGGCACTCACGCAATTTGGTTTCGCTCAAAGAAAGGGCATTCTCAAAAAATTCTTTGTTGATTTCCGAGCTTTCTTCTTGGTCCTGGTGTTTGATTTGCTGTACAAAATGCTCCAGGTCTACTTTACTAAAAGCCTCTTTCTTGTTGGTCAGCTTTACGTTGAATATATAGGTAAGAATCCATTCGGCAATGTGCACAAACAACGCAGCGATGGAAGATAGCAGCCAATATAAGAAGGCGGCGACATAGCTGACAACATTGATTTGCAGGATGGCGTTGTTTCGGCCCCTGAAAAAGGCCTTGCTCAAAAATTCAACAATCAGAATAATACAAGTGGAAAGAATGGTTTCAACAAAAAGGTGAATGACTTTAAGGTAGTTGCCTGCGGCATTTGGGAGTTGTGCCTCAATCCAATTCCATACGGGTAGCAACAAGTCGCCAATCAGCAGTCCGTAAATGACGAGAATAATGTTTAAACCAACGAGGATGGTACCAATAAAACGAGTAGGGTTTTCAGAAAATCGCCCCCAGGTTTTTCCGCTAAAACTTCCCTGTTTCTTATTTAATTCAATTGAAAATTTATTGGCAGAGATAAATGCAATTTCAATGCCAGCTAAAAAACCAATCAATACAAGCGAAAGAATGATGGCCAATAATGATATCCAATCCATATGTTAAAAATAGTAAAATCAAATTAAGAAAAAGCTGCTCTATTTATGACTTCAGAAATGCTTCCACCAGCAGCTTCGCTTTCTCACAGGCGATTGCCAACTCTTCGTTGACGATTACCTTATCGAATTGGTCTTTGAAAGATATCTCATAGGCTGCCTTGCTGATTCGGGCTTGCAGCGATTCCTCGTTTTCGGTTCCCCTGGCTCGCAAGCGGGATTCCAATGCGGCAATCGAAGGCGGCTCAATAAAAATACTCAAGGTGTTTTGTGGGTATTGCTGTTGTACATGAATGGCCCCTTTTACATCAATATCCAACACAGGTATCTTTTGGCCATCCCAAATTCTTTTCATTTCAGATTTCAATGTACCATAATATTTCCCTTCATATACCATTTCCCATTCCGCGAATTGTTTTTGTTGAATTTTTTGTTTGAATTGTTCAAGGTCAATGAAATAATAGTCCTTTCCGTCAGTTTCATTGGCCCTTGGTGGTCGGGTAGTGGCAGATACAGAAAATTCCAGTACAGGAAATGCCTTCATCAGTTCTTGGGTGATAGAGGTTTTTCCGGCTCCTGATGGAGCGGTGATGATCAATATTTTCTGGTGAACCTCAGACATGTTTTGAAATGATAATGGGTTGGTTGTTTCTATACAGTTTGTAATGGCTATGCTGTGACGCGTTTGATGGAAGCGCCGAGTTTGATTAGTCTTTCATCGATAAACTGGTATCCTCTGTCAATTTGCTCAATGTTTTGAATGATGCTCTTGCCTTCCGCACTCAATGCAGCAATAAGCAAGGCAACACCCGCACGGATATCAGGAGAACTCATGGTGATGCCACGAAGTTTTTTCTCACGGCCCATGCCCACCACCACGGCTCTGTGCGGGTCGCACAATATGACTTGTGCGCCCATTTCAATTAGTTTGTCAACAAAGAACAAACGGCTCTCAAACATTTTCTGGTGAATGAGCACACTGCCTTTGGCTTGTATGGCTGTCACCAAGATAATGCTCAACAGATCGGGCGTAAGTCCGGGCCATGGATGATCATAGATGGTGAGGATGCCGCCTTCCAAAAAAGTTTGAATCTCATATACATCCTGGGGCAGCACTCGGATGTCATCTCCCTGTATCTGAAGCTGTATACCCAATTGCTGAAACCTTTCTGGAATAACGCCCAATTCTTTTACGCCTGCATTTTTAATGGTGATATCGCTTTGGGTCATTGCGGCCAATCCAATAAAACTGCCCACCTCAATCATATCGGGCAGCATAGTATGAGCGGTGCCGGATAATTTTTGTACCCCTTGTATGGTCAACATATTGCTGCCAATGCCTTCAATCTTTGCCCCCATTCGATTGAGCATTTTGCACAATTGCTGGATATAGGGTTCGCAAGCTGCGTTGTACAATGTAGTGGTTCCGTTGGCCAACACGGCTGCCATCAATATGTTTGCTGTTCCGGTTACACTGGGTTCATCCAGCAGCATAAAACACCCTTTTAGTTCTTTGGCTTCCAGGGTAAAAAAGTTTGCGTTGTCATTGTAGGAATAGGTGGCCCCCAATTTCTCAAAACCGATGATATGGGTATCGAGTTTCCTTCGGCCAATCTTGTCTCCCCCAGGCTTGGGCAAATACGCTTTTTTGAAACGGGCCAGCAGCGGACCGGCCAGCATCACCGAGCCCCTCAGTCTGCCGCTTTTTTTATGAAAGGCATCGCTTTGCA
>CAZCCN010000087.1:1177-1813 GCA_964497085.1 uncultured Ferruginibacter sp. | reverse complement strand
CCCTGAATTCGCAGGTATGTCGGTCGATTCGGTTGACAGACACATTGATTTCCTTGAGCAGTTCTATCAGCAGGTTCACATCTATGATGTCGGGAATGTTGTGGATGGTTACGGCTTCATCGGTCAGCAACACCGCGCTGATGATTTGCAGGGCCTCGTTTTTAGCTCCCTGGGGCGTAATCTCTCCGGATAACTTCTTTCCACCAACAACTTCAAAAATGCTCATATGATCGGGTCTTTATGGGATGGTAATGTTGTACAAACCTAAAAAAAATCCCTGATGCAGCAACAACACCAGGGTACTCGGTTTCAGCGATTCGTTTGGTTTAGTATCTTTTCTTAAAATTTCGATTGTTTCTGCTGCCGCCACGGTTGTTTCGGTTGTCTCTACCACCGCCACTTCTGCCTTCTCTTCCGCCAAAGTTTTGTCGATACTGACCGCGACCACCACCATAATCGTCTCTCTCGGAACGATTGTCGGTTCTGTGTTTTACAAAAGGCTTGTTGTTAAATTCCAATTCGCCATTGGTGATGCTGCTCAATTCGGTTTGAATGTTGTCATCGTGTACCAGTTCTTTGTGCCAGTTGCTATAAGTAAGCTTCATATAATAGGCAATGTCATTGGCAAACCCTTGT
>CAZCCN010000087.1:499-1167 GCA_964497085.1 uncultured Ferruginibacter sp. | reverse complement strand
TCAGAAAGCGCCCTGTCAATTACCACCTCAATGTTCTTTCCCAAGTGATTGAACTTGGGGTATTTTTTGGGATAGCGCAATCTTTCAGGTTTCGCTTTCAGTGTTTCTCGGGTGGGAATGGGATAAGGACTTTCCACATCGAGGGTGAAGTCGCTGATTAAAAAAAGGTGATCCCATAATTTATGGCGAAAGTCTTCTACGTTTTTCAACTGGGGATTTAAAAACCCCATGAGCTCAATCACCGCATAAGCGTTCCGTTGTCTCTCTTCCTTGTCCTTGATTTGTAATAGGTACTCCACCATTTTTTGAATATGTCTTCCATATTCTTTCATAATGAGGTGGTTTCTGGTCGTATTATACTCCATATTCTCAACTGTAAGCATTTCTCAAAGGTACATAGATATTGGCTTCTAACCACCTAGCCCCTGAATAAATAGCGTTTTCTACAGGCCAGGTAGGCTATCCAAGCCCCGAGGCTGTCAGCAACCCAGTCAATCCAATCAAAACTCCGTCCCGGAATGCCCAGCTGGATGCATTCGGTCGCGAGGCCCCAACACACTGTGGCCAACAACAATCGAAGAAATATGTGTTTCTTTTTAGATGTGGGAAAAGGATGCTTGCCTACAGGAGCCATGAACAGAAAAGCGAGGATAGCAAACATGCCCAGG
>CAZCCN010000087.1:0-489 GCA_964497085.1 uncultured Ferruginibacter sp. | reverse complement strand
CAGGTGTACCCACTTGTCGAAAAATATTTTTTCCAACCAGTCATTGGTGACAGGCAAGTCTGACTTAGGCAAACAGATAAGGGTGAGCACAAGAAAAAACCAGGCGATGCCTGGTATGAATGTTGTCAAAGCAATGGAACGAACGGGAGACTGCTTCACATGAAAATATTATAAGGGTTAGCCAACCAAAGCCGTGTAAGCTGCTGCATCCATCAGCTGAGCCACATCGGCCGGATGGTTAACAGTCATCTTAATCATCCATCCTTGACCGTAAGGATCGCTGTTGACCAACTCTGGGTTGGCTTCCAAAGCAGGATTCACTTCCGTGATGGTGCCACTGACAGGCAGGAATAAATCACTCACAGTCTTCACGGCTTCAACGGTTCCAAAAATCTCTTCCGCTTGCAAGGGTTTCCCTTGGCTGTTGATGTCGATGTAAACGATGTCGCCCAATTCGCGTTGAGCAAAATCAGTGATGCCGACGGTTGC
>CAZCCN010000086.1:0-6658 GCA_964497085.1 uncultured Ferruginibacter sp. | reverse complement strand
AGTAGTAGTATTAGTAGTACTAGTATTTGTGTTTAACAAAAATCCTAAATAAAATTAGTTCAAAATCTTTAATTATGTATTAGAGGCCAATTCATTGCAAAAATTCAACAAAACAGGCGTTCAACGTCTTTTGACGCGTATATTTGCGGATAGTTTAACTATCCAAATCAAACAAAAAAGCGAACAATGGCTGCCAAAACAGACAATTTTCAATCCCCTGATTATTTTAATGTAGATGAGTTGCTAACCGAAGAACACAAGCTCATTCGGGAAAGTGTCCGAAACTATGTTAAAAAGGAGATCTCCCCCATCATTGAAGATTTCGCTCAAAGAGCTGAATTTCCAGAACACATTGTGAAACAATTGGGCGATTTAGGATGCTTTGGTCCCACCGTACCGGAACAATATGGCGGGGGTGGATTGGATTATATTTCTTATGGATTGATGATGCAAGAACTGGAAAGGGGTGACAGTGGTGTTCGTTCTACCGCTTCTGTGCAAGGAAGTTTGGTGATGTTTCCGATTTATCAATACGGAAATGAAGCCCAGCGAAATAAATATTTACCCAAATTGGCGAGCGGAGAATGGCTGGGCTGTTTTGGTTTGACAGAACCCAACCATGGAAGTGATCCCAGCAGCATGCTCACCAACATCAAAGATGCCGGAGACCATGTGATCCTGAACGGTGCCAAAATGTGGATCAGCAATGCCCCCTTTGCTAAGGTAGCTGTGGTATGGGCAAGAAACGAACAAAATGAAATACAAGGCGTCATCGTAGAAAGAGGCATGGAAGGTTTTTCTACGCCTACCACCCATGGCAAGTGGAGCCTGAGGGCAAGTGCCACCGGTGAATTGGTTTTTGACAATGTGAAAGTTCCCAAAGAAAATATTTTACCAAACGTCAAAGGGCTGAAAGGACCCTTGGGTTGTTTGACCAAAGCCAGGTATGGAATTGCCTGGGGTGCCATTGGCGCGGCCATGGACTGTTATGACATCGCCTTACAGTACAGTAAAGAACGTGTTCAATTTGGAAAACCCATTGGCGGATTCCAGTTGCAACAGAAAAAATTGGCTGAGATGGTCACCGAGATCACCAAAGCACAATTGTTAAACTGGCGTTTGGGTGTCTTGATGAATGAAGGAAAAGTAACCCCTGCACAAGTAAGCATGGCCAAAAGAAATGCCTGTGAAGTGGCTACCAATATTTGCAGGGATGCTCGCCAAATGCTGGGGGGAATGGGCATAACCGGAGAATACCCTGTGATGAGACATATGATGAACCTCGAAAGTGTCATCACCTATGAAGGAACGCATGATATTCACTTGTTGATTACTGGAATGGATATTACCGGGATGAACGCATTCAAATAAGTTGATTCGAAGCAAGAAAAACATTCATTACGCTCAAATAGATAATCATGAGTATTCAAAACGTAAGTGTGATTGGTGCCGGAACCATGGGCAATGGCATTGCGCATGTATTTGCCCAACATGGATTTTCTGTTACTTTGATTGATGTACAGGCTGCACAACTGGAAAAAGCCATGGCCACCATATCCAAAAACCTGGATAGGCAAGTAACCAAAGGAACCCTCACTGAAGAACAGAAAAATAGCACCTTACAAAATATTTCTACCCAAACCGATTTGGTTAAGGGCGTGAGTCAAGCACACCTGGTGGTAGAGGCTGCTACCGAGAACACTCATTTGAAATTGGAAATATTCAAGCAAATGGATGCCGCTGCTCCGGTCAATTGTATTCTGGCCACCAATACCTCTTCCATTTCCATCACCAAAATTGCATCGGTGACCAAACGACCCGAATCGGTTATTGGGATGCATTTCATGAATCCGGTTCCTGTTATGAAGCTGGTTGAAATCATCAATGGTTATGCCACTTCTACCACAGTAAGGGACACCATTCATGCGTTGAGCAAGCAATTGGGCAAAATACCCTGCGTGGTAAACGATTATCCAGGATTCATTGCCAACAGGATTTTAATGCCCATGATCAATGAAGCCATCTATAGTTTGTTTGAAGGAGTGGCTGGCGTGGAAGAGATTGACACGGTGATGAAATTGGGCATGGCTCACCCAATGGGCCCTCTACAGCTAGCAGATTTTATCGGTTTGGATGTATGCCATAGTATTTTAAAAGTACTGCACGATGGCTTCGGCAATCCCAAATATGCCCCCTGTCCCTTACTGACCAATATGGTTACTGCTGGAAAATTGGGTGCAAAAACGGGCGAGGGTTTTTATTGCTACACCCCAGGTAGCAAAGAGTTGGTCGTAAGCCCTCATTTCAAATAAAGCTTTCTGCTTCTATTTTTTACTTTTCCCCTTGACCAAATGGTAAGAGTGTTCTATTTGCGATTGTAGAAAGGAGTCCGTCAGTTGTCCATCTACCACAAGGGTATTCCAATGCTTTTTATTCATGTGATAACCTGGTAAAACAGTGTCCGGATACTGTTCCCTTAATTCAACCGCTTGGTCTGGATCGCACTTTACATTGAATTGCAGCGGAATCTCATCCAAGGGTAACAATAAAAACACTTTTCCTTTTACTTTAAATACCAATACCGACTCTCCAAAAGGAAACCCTTCTGTGACGTCTGCAAATGAAAGGGCCATGTCTCTGATTTGTTCTACGTGCAACATATGGTACAAATAAAAAGGCCCCTCATTGCTGAGAGGCCTTTGGGATTAATGTATTTTATCTTAAGATGGAAACATCTGTTCTTACCGTGTACACTTTGCCGGTCATTAAAGAGAATTCGATCACAGCATAGTATGTGCCATCAGGAAGTGGTTTTCCTTTGAATCGACCATCCCAGTTGTTGCGGTAATCATCTGATTCGTATACTTTGCTTCCGTAGCGGTTGTATACATGCACTTTCACGTTTTTCAAGCAACTGTATTGATCGTATACCTCCCACAATTCATTGATGCCATCGCCGTTGGGCGTGAAGGCGTTCTTCACATGGATACATTCAGAAGAAACGTTCACGACCAATTGATCGGTAGCCGTACAGCCAATTGCATTGGTGATGGTTACATCGTATGTATAGGTTCCGTCAGCAGTTGGCGTGATGGTTGGGTTCAAGGAAGAAGGATTGTCCAATCCGGTTGGAGGTGTCCAAAGAATATTGGACAACTGACCACTGGTGATGCCACTCAATGTTAGGTTAGCCTGAGTACTTGTACCCAAGGACATAAACAATGGCGCTCCCGCATCAATACTGAAGTTGGGTGCCGACACAGTGACTTCCACAGGAATCCTGGGGCTTTCACAATTACCAATTGTTTGAGATACATAATAAGTTATTGGTGCAGTCAATGGAGCTGGAGGTGTAGGTGCTGTTGGAGAACCCGTTCCACCAGTAGCAGTGGTATACCATAACAAACCTGAACCGTTGGCTGTCAAAGGCTGTAACACAGTGGCTCCTATACAGTAATCTACAGGGCTGGCAGTTGGTGCAGCGGGGGTAATCACTGTAACAGTCATGGTCGTTGTAGTTGCACAAAGACCTGTTGAAGGGGTAAAGGTATATTGTGTAGTAGTGGTATTGTTGTTGCTCGGTGACCAACTACCCGTAATGGCAGGTGTTTCATTCGAAGATGTGGGAAGCGTAAAGCTACCACCATTACAAATATCAGGCACTTGCGTGAATGTCGGTGTAATAGGTGATGGAGCCGTTAAGATTACTGGCTGTGCAGGTAGCAACAAACTTGGCAATACACAACCATTGTTGATATAAGTAGCGATACCATCTTCTGTATAGTTGATACTAGCTCCATCTTGAGCGGTACTTCCACCAGTTTGGTCAATCAACAAGCTTCTATCATATTCAACAGAGTCCTTGCAACCAGTACCAAAGTCCATGATAAACTTTCTGACAACAGATGCACCATAGTTGCCGAAATGACCTTGGGTATTGCCAGCATTTTGGAACAACGCATATAAGGTGTCGGATAAGTTGGCAAAATTATACGCATTGGTAGAAGCTGGCCCTGTAATCAATACAGCTTGGGCATTGGCTGGCAATATACCATTGGCAGGCAGAGGCAGAATTTCACCTCCTCCTGTGATGGTCGCATTCACCGCACTGATATAAGCAGGGTTGGTTGTCAAGCCTTTCCAGGTGTCGGCAACAGTAGGCCACGTAACATTGATGGAAGCCGTATTCAAAGGAGATCCTCCTACTTTGAAGAAGACCATTTCGTTGTCGTACTCAGGGGTAGAACAGGCATCTATCAATACATTCTGAATCTGGAAGCAACCAGAAGCCACAGGCGTTGTACCGCTATTGTTGGAAGTACATCCATTGGCATCGGTCACGGTTACAGTATAAGTGCCCACGCATAGGTTGTTGATGGTTGCGGTTGTGCCGCCATTGCTCCAATTGTAGGTAAATGGAGCCGTGCCGGTTGCGGTCACCGTCGCACTGCCATCACAAATGGTGGTACAGCTAGGATTGGTTCCGCTGGCTGTTAAAGAAGGAGGTGTATTCACTGTTACCACAACTGATTGGTTAACTGGGCAAGATCCTGCTGTATTGGTAGACGTAACGGTATATGTAGCAGTAGCGGAAGGGCTCACCGTAACAGTTGCACCACTGGCACCACTCAAACCAGGCCCATTCCAAGTATATTGGCCTACTCCACCTGAAACAGAAAGTTGCACAGTACCTCCAGGGCAAATGGCAGCAGCATTCGGTGTTACAGACAATACACTCACACCATTTACAGGAGCCAGTACATAATCGCACACATCTCCAGCCACCCCATCAAACATCAGGTAATAGGTATGACCAGGTATAAGATTGGTGGCGGTAATCAAGTGAGGTGCAGCGCTTTCCGTTAAATCGTTGTACCCGCCATGGCAGGTAACTGTGGAAGATCCGCATGAAGTAATATCAAAGAAGAACATTTGAATACCAAAACCCGACGCGCTATTGCTTACCCACACGTTAAATTGTGCAGAGGTACTATCCGCCACGAAGGTTACAAAAGAGTTATTTTCAATAGAAGCAAAACCCAGGCAATCGGAGAATGCATTGTCCAGCTCTGTCCAATAGTCCGCTGTATAAGTTGCAGAGGTACTTCCACAATAGCCATTGAAATTACAAACCGGCGTAGCTTGCGCGCAAGTATTTCCTGCGGGCGCATTGCCTGCACATGGAGGAGCAGGTGGCGGATTGGATACACAGATGCCGAATGTTCCATTGTTGTTGTTGCCATATTCCCATACCCTGATCCAAACGGTGCTTCCAGGAGTCAAACTAGAAGTTGCGATTTGCGGCATCAAACCAGTTCCTGAATCGTCGTCGCAATCCACCAAGGTTAAACTATTACATGTACCAGTATAAAGAGCCATTCCTCCATCGGTCATGGTTCCTTCTTGCGTATCAAATAGCAGCAAACCGCCACTAGCCGGAACCGTTGCGGTAAACCAAACATCTCCACCGGTATAGCTAGAGCATCCGGGTGCAGGCACACCGCTGGTGGCAGTAGCTCCAGCATTAGAGAATACCTGGCTGTTGCAATTTTGTCCAACGGTTAAAGGGATTGCATTACAAGGATTGTCATTGCTGGGTGGCGCTGCCAATACACAAATGCCAAAAGTTCCCTGAGGGGTCACGATGACCCCATCGTCATAGTTCCAAAACCTCACCCAAATGGTTGAGCCGGGTGTCAATCCTGTAGCCACAACGGCAGGCATAGTGCCAATTACGTCATCCGTACAAGTACCGCCGATGCGCGTTAAGCTTGAACAACTTGCCGGTGTAGCGTTGCTACGATACAATTGCATCACACCATCCTGCAAGGTTCCGGCTTCTGTTGTAATGCTCAAGGTGGTTACCCCTGCAGGTACAGTTATACTGAACCAAACGTCACCACTCACAGGCGTACCACACTGAGCGTTGTTCATCCCCGTTGACTGGGTAGCATTGAGGTTGGTGAAAGTTTGATAGGTACATGAAGAGGTTGATGGAGTCAATGCAATGGCGCCACAAGGATCGTTGTTAGCAGGTGACTGGGCAAACGCATGCATTCCGTACAAACCAAAAGAGATCATCAAGAGTAAACTTTTCTTTTGGATTTGGTGAATTGTTGTTCTAAAAATATGCATATAAAAAAGTATTAAGTATGGTAGAATTAGATGATGGCGTTCAAATTAGTGCTTAAGATCAAATTGCAAACCCACTTCGTGTGCGCCAGAACCGGCAGAAAAAACACTGATAGGTGTAGAATAATAATCATAGGAGTAACTGGCTCTCAAACGTTGCAATAGCTTAACGCCCGCCTGTACACTCCAAAACTGTTTGATTCTGTAATTAAGACCCCACCAGATTTTATCTTGGTAGTCTACCTTCACGCCCAAATCATACTCACTGGGTGAGTTTTCAATCAGTCGAACCATGGCATTGGGAATCAAATAAATATCCTCTCCTGTTTGAAAACGGTAATTGGCAGTAATGTTGTAGTGACGGTATAGCTTGCCGCCTAACTTAGCATCGGGCACATCGGCAAACTCCAATTTGGACTCGATCAACTGACTGACAGCAGCACCGATGCTCAATTTGGAATTGGTGTAATAAACCCCTGCACCGGCATCAATGGCGAATTTATTTGAAGCGCCGGCAAGCACTGGG
>CAZCCN010000085.1:3296-6686 GCA_964497085.1 uncultured Ferruginibacter sp. | reverse complement strand
CAACTAAAAGTCATTCAAGCCATCAGAAAATATTGCCCTGAGATCATTCTCTGCAATGCCCCCGAAGACCGTCACCCCGACCATGGCAAGGGTGCTCAATTGGTAGCCGATGCGGCCTTCTTATCCGGACTGCAAAAAATTGAAACCTCGTTGAATGGACAGCCACAAAAAGCTTGGAGACCTAAGTATGTGTTGCATTACATTCAAGACCGATTTTTACAACCTGATTTTTTAGTGGATGTAAGCGCCGTTTTTGATAACAAACTGGCCTCTATCAAAGCGTACACGACTCAATTTCATCAACAAGGAATGGAAGGGCCTCAAACCTATATCTCCACACCCGGCTTTCTGGAAGGAGTTGTGCACCGCCATCAAATGCTCGGCAGAATGATTGGCGTAAAATTTGCAGAAGGATTTATATCGAGTAAAAAAATTGGCATTCGAAGCCTGGATGCACTCGTTCAGGAAAACACATAACGTTTTTTAATATTCCAACAACCATGAATACACCTAAATTCAGAAACATTAACAGTTCCTCTTTTCACCAAGAACTCAAGAAAAGAGTACAACAATATTTCACAGAAAAAAAGATTGACCCTACAGGCAATTTTTCTTTGTACTTCAAAGCCATTCTATTTTGGTCCTTGTATGTTTTCTTGTATGTACACGTACTTTTTTTCGGAGACAACACCTGGTTATCCATTGTGGAATGCCTGCTCATGGGCGGACTGACTGCTGCCATTGGTTTCAATGTAATGCACGATGGAGGACATGGCAGTTTCAGCAACAGCAAATTCTGGAATAAGATTGCTGCCTTCTCGGTTAATGCATTGGGAGCCAGTGCCCTGATGTGGAACAACAAACACAATATTGTGCATCATACCTATACAAACATTGACGGCATTGACGATGACATCGAAATCAAACCAATGCTGCGCATGTGCCATACCCAAAAAAAATACCTGATTCATCGGTTTCAGCATATTTATGTTTGGTTCCTGTATCCTTTGTTACTGATTGTGTGGGTTTTTGCTTCCGACTACACGAAATACTTCAAAAAGAAAATTGGCGTGGTGCCCATTAAAAAATTAAGCCTATTTGATCACTTTGCTTTCTGGATAGCTAAGATCGGATATTACACCATGATGATTGCATTGCCCATCTATATGATTGGCTTCATGAATTGGCTCATCGGATTTTTGATCATCACCATGTTTGCCGGATTGATTTTGAGCATGGTGTTCCAACTGGCACATACCGTCGAAGAAACGTCGTTCCCTGTGCCAACCTCTCAAAACGACATTGAAAATGAGTGGGCCATCCACCAAATACAAACCACGGCCAATTTTGCCACCAAGAACAAACTGGTTTCTTGGCTGGTGGGTGGTTTGAATTTTCAGATTGAGCATCATTTGTTTCCAAAAATTTCGCATGTGCACTACCCTGCCATCAGCCAAATCATTAAAAAGACATGCGAAGAATTTGACATCAAATACATTGAGTTTAAAAGAACACGTGACGCCATTCTTTCCCACTCATTGCATTTAAAAAGAATGGGCACAGCTTAATTCATCTCCCTGTAGTGCGCAATTATCTTCTATCTATCAAGATGAAACCTTTCTTTAGAATCATTGGACTGCTATTGATATGTCAATTGGTTTGGATAGACAGCATGATGGCGCAAAGAATGGATACTGCATTCATTCATCCCATCAATGCTCAGCCCAAACAACCAGTAAGGTATTTATCTGCCACTTCATTCATTGTCCCCGGCCTCCTGATTGGATATGGTTTTTGGGCCAACCACAATCCAACCTTGCAACAACTCAACAGGTCGCTACAGGAAGCGGTCTACACGCAAAGACCACATGCAAAGTTGACGATTGACGATTATTTACAATATACCCCAGCTGCCCTCACGATTGGGCTCAGTGTGGCAGGAATCAAAGGGAAAGACAATACCAGGGATATTGTATTCATCTATGCATTGTCGAATATAGTATTGAATGCCTCTGTTCAAACAGTAAAACACAGCACCCACCAACTCCGGCCTGATGGCTCTGCTTACAACTCATTTCCCTCCGGGCACACGGCTGAAGCCTTTGCTTCGGCCGCGTTACTGAGCATGGAATATAAGGATCAATCGCCGTGGTATGGAATAGCAGGATACAGTATAGCCGCGGCTACCGGATACCTTAGGATGTACAACAACAAACATTGGCTCAACGATGTCCTGGCGGGTGCAGGCTTTGGAATCGCTTCTACCAAAATCGCATACTGGGCTTATGCAAAACTTCGACCTCACTTGTTTAAAAACAGGAAAAATGGAGCAATCCTCCTACCCACTTATCAGCTTGGTCATGTAGGACTGGCATTGGTATACCAGCCCAATTAATCATTTGCATCCTTGCCCATGAATATGTGCAGATTGTCGTAAATTCGCCCCTCATTGTCATTCTATGAGTGAAGATAAAAGCCTGAATTTTATTGAAGAAATTGTAGAGCAGGACTTACAGTCTGGAAAATACAAATCCATCATTACCCGATTCCCGCCGGAGCCGAACGGCTACTTGCATATCGGGCATTCCAAGTCCATTTGCCTCAACTTTGGATTGGCGGCAAAATACGGGGGCCGAACCAATCTTCGATTCGATGACACCAATCCGGTAACTGAAGACACAGAATACGTAGAAAGCATCAAAGCGGATATCCGGTGGTTGGGATTTGATTGGTCGAATGAATTATATGCTTCGGACTATTTTGATCAGCTATATACTTTTGCCGTTTCTTTGATTCAACAAGGATTGGCCTATGTAGATGATAGCTCCTCAGAGGAAATTGCACAGCTGAAAGGAACCCCCACCGAACCAGGTAAAAACAGCGTGTACAGAGACCGTTCCATCAACGAAAATTTGCAGTTATTCGAAGAGATGAAAGCGGGCAAATACAAAGATGGCGAAAAAGTATTGAGGGCGAAAATCGACATGGCGCACACCAACATGCTTATGCGCGATCCAATCATCTACCGAATCAAACATGCCCATCATCATCGTACAGGCGACAAATGGTGTATTTACCCCATGTATGATTTCGCACATGGACAAAGCGATAGCATCGAACAGATCACCCATTCCATTTGTACCCTTGAATTCATCCCCCACCGGGAATTGTATGACTGGTTTATAGAAAAACTATCCATTTACCCATCTCATCAATACGAGTTCGCCAGACTAAACATGACCTATACGGTGATGAGCAAACGAAAATTATTGCAATTGGTCAATGAAGGGCATGTTACTGGCTGGGACGACCCCAGAATGCCTACCATCAGCGGGTTCAGAAGAAAAGGATATACACTTACCCCAGTGTATGATAATGTGGGTGAATACG
>CAZCCN010000085.1:0-3286 GCA_964497085.1 uncultured Ferruginibacter sp. | reverse complement strand
ATAGAAGCGGTGTGGCCAAAAGCGAAAACCTGATTGACCTGAGTTTGTTGGAGTTCTGCCTAAGGGAAGACCTCAACCATACCGCCAAAAGCGCTATGGCGGTACTTGATCCCTTAAAGATGATCATCACCAATTACGAAGCCGGCAAAACTGAAGAACTGACGAGTGAAAACGGACCCGATGAATCCATGGGTACCCGCACCATTCCATTCAGCAAAGAGCTCTGGATTGAACAGGAAGACTTTATGGAAGTGCCTGCCAAAAAGTGGTTTCGGTTGGCGCCCGGCGCCATGGTTAGGCTGAAAAGCGCCTATATTGTTAAATGCAACGACTTTATCAAAGACGAACAAGGAAAGGTGGTGGAAATCCACTGCACGTATATTCCCGAAAGTAAAAGCGGATCTGATACCAGTGGCATCAGTGTGAAAGGCACCATTCATTGGGTTAGTGCTGCACATGCCGCTACAGCTGAAATCAGGTTGTACGACCGTTTGTTTAGGGTTGAAAACCCTTCCTCCGAAGACGGGGATTTTAAAGAATACATCAATCCGAATTCGTTGAACATCATCAGACAAGCATACATAGAACCCTCACTCACCCAAGCGACACTCGAAGACAGGTTTCAATTTTTACGAAAAGGATATTTCTGCCTGGATACTGAATCGGGCAAGGATCACTTGATATTCAACAGAACCGTTACGCTGAAAGACGCCTGGAGCAAAGAAGTCAAAAAGGGATAACCCCTACCCTTTCTTCAACTTCATGTCCGGAAACAATGCAACCAAAAAGGACAGAATGGAAAGGATTACCAGCGCATACATGCCAAATTGCTTTTCTGGCGCATACGCATTGTAGGCAGATGTAAACAGGTGATATGTTTTGAGCGCATATGCCAACAGAACACCCGCAAAAAAAATATGGGTAAACTTAGCCCATACCTGATCAATCCATAAACAAGCAACCGAACAAAGGGAGAAAAGAATAAAAAATTTTCCTGGCTTTCCATAGACATTATTCTGGGAATAGAATCCGGTAAAATATTTGTCTACATCTGCATGGTACGTCCAGGGCATAAAACAAACCACGCCGATCAATATATAGATCAACAAACCAATCCATTTGCTATATTTCATTCCGTTTTGGCTTTATATAATTGAATAAGTACAGTTGGGTATTCGTTCAAAAAACCACTCTTAAAAAGACTGCCTGTAAGGAAAAAGTCCAAACAGGCAGCTGGTGATGGAGGTCCCGAGCGGATTCGAACCGCTGTAGAAGCTTTTGCAGAGCTTAGCCTAGCCACTCGGCCACAGGACCCTGTACTAAAACCTTGAAGAATCTGTGTTTTAGTGTCACAAAATAAGGTATTTTTATTGACAATATAAAATCATACTTAGCTAAAAACATACTTTTTATATGCATCCCATTGAAGCATCAGAACTCATCATCAACAACCGTGGTGCCGTCTACCACATCAATTGCAGACCAGAGGAAATCGCGCACACCATCATCACCGTTGGCGACCCTGACAGGGTCAAAGAAGTGAGCAAACATTTTGATGCGGTAGAACACAAAAACAAACACAGGGAATTTGTTGCCCACACCGGTCGCATTGGCAAAAAAAGACTCACTGTCATCAGTACGGGCATAGGACCCGACAACATCGACATTGTTATCAATGAATTGGATGCATTGGTAAACATAGATTTTACTACCCGCACCATCAAAGAGACCCTCACCCCATTGCAAATCATTCGTGTGGGCACCAGCGGATCCCTCCAAAAGGAGATTTCGGTAGACAGTTTCGTGGCCAGTACACATGGATTGGGCCTGGACAACCTGCTTCATTTTTATCAATCCAGTAATACGATAGAAGAAAACCAGCTCTTGCAGGCATTTGGGTCTCATATGCAATTGCATTCTGGCATTTCTGAACCCTATGTCCATGCTGCCAGCATTCGCTTGCTCAAAAGCTTTGTACAGGGTTTTCATCAGGGTGTAACGGTTACATGTCCAGGGTTCTATGGTCCGCAAGGACGGATTCTGCGAATGGGATTGGCCCAACCCACCTTGATTGACAAATTGACCACTTTCCAGTTCGGGAACCATCGCATCACCAACTTTGAAATGGAAACTGCAGCCATTTATGGCATGGGCAAGATACTGGGACACCAATGTTTGTCTTTGAGCGCCATTGTAGCAAACAGAATGACAAAAGAATTCAGCAAAGATGGCAATGCAGCCGTTGAAAATCTGATTGTCAAAACGCTCGAACAGTTGTCATCGTTGTAATCTCTTGAAATATCATCATGAATATTAAGTTTTATAAATACGAAGGAACGGGCAACGATTTCATCATCCTTGACAATAGAGATGGAAAATACGATGGCGTGGGGGCCGATGAGGCGAAAAAACTTTGCCATCGAAAATTCGGGGTCGGCGCTGACGGACTGATGCTGCTGAATGAAAAACCAGGCTATGATTTTGAAATGATTTATTTCAATGCTGACGGATCCAGCAGCACCATGTGTGGCAACGGCGGACGGTGCATGATTCAGTTTGCTTACGACATGGGTATCCACCAATATACCTATTCGTTTTTTGCAGTGGACAGCAAATATGTTGCAGAAATAGAAAATGACAAAAGCATCAAATTGAAAATGAATGATGTGAATGAAGTGGCATATCATGGAGGATATAGTGTATTGCATACCGGCTCTCCGCATTTCGTTAAATTTGCTTCGGATGTGGAGAATATTGATGTAGTGGAAACAGGCAGGGAAATAAGATATAGCAAAGCTTTTGCAGAAAATGGCATCAATGTGAATTTCGTAGAGAATATGGATGAAAATGCTATTTATGTCCGCACCTACGAAAGAGGCGTGGAAGATGAGACCCTCAGCTGCGGTACAGGTGTGACGGCAGCCGCCTTGATGGCTGCTCACAATCCGGTAGGATTCAACCGGGTGGAAGTGCAAACCCCTGGAGGAAACCTGAGTGTTGAGTTTACCAAAATTGACGAACAACATTTTGAAAATATTTGGCTTTGCGGGCCGGCAAATCAGGTTTATTCCGGTGAAATCGATATTGAGTAAACAATTAAAACGAAATTGAATTGATACAGTATTTCAAAATAGTAGACCAGCAAACCATCGCTATTGAAAAACCCAGCTCGGGCACCTGGGTGAATGTACTGCCTCCTTTAAAACAGGAGGAATTCACCGAATTGAGCAATACGCTTGAGATTCCCATTGACTTTCTAAAAGACTCACTAGATATTGACGAACGA
>CAZCCN010000084.1:0-6828 GCA_964497085.1 uncultured Ferruginibacter sp. | reverse complement strand
TCTAGGAAGCTAAAGGGACGCAGATTTTAAAACAAGAGCCCTTTCCCAGCGAACTGTCTGATTTGATGGTGCCGTGGTGGGCATTGACAATGGTTTTGACATAGCTCAATCCCAGCCCAAAGCCTTTAACATTGTGCAAGTTGCCGGTATGCGCCCGGTAGAATTTTTCGAAAATGCGACTCAATGTCTCTCTGGACATGCCAATACCATTGTCTTCGATTTTGATGCAAAACTGGCTTCCTGTAAGGGATGTATTGATTTTGATCAACAACGGCTCTTCGGATTTGGCATACTTAACGGCATTGTCCAAGAGATTGTTCAGAAGATTGACGAAGTGAACTTCATCTGCAAGTATACGGTCTTGTGGGGCCTGAAGCGACAATTGCAATTGACCCTTTTTTTCTTCCAGGGCAAGAGAGAAATTGCTGATGGCCTCCTGAATCAGTTGATGGGCCGATGTTTTTGTTAGGTTTAATCGAACCGCTTGATTGTCGAGCAAGGCGGCTTGCAAAATCGTTTCTACCTGCTTGTTCATTCGGATGTTTTCTTCCTTGATGACACGGGTAAAATACTTTGTTTTCTCAGGATCACTGGCCACCTTTTCATTTTTCAGTGCGTCCACCGCCAAAGAGATGGTGGCCAAAGGGGTTTTGAATTCGTGGGTCATGTTATTGATGAAATCCGACTTGATTTCGCTCAATTTTTTTTGTCTGAGCAGGGCTCGGATCGTTAAGAAGAAAGCGGTGGTAATAATCAAGGTGAACAAGATGGCACCCAAGACAAACCAGACAATTTCTTTGAAAATGATTTGGTTTTGATGGGGGACAATCACCACTAAGAACTCTTCTTTGTCGAGTGGCTCAAAAGGGCTTCCAACAGTGGGCTCCAGCGGAATAGCCACATTTGTATTGTGGGTAGAATCGACAAAAAACTTAAAAAAATTGTCACTTTGCACCTGATCGCCTGTCAGGGAATTGTCCGAAACGGCAAATTCAAAAGATATGTTTTCCAGAAAATGCTTGTCCATGGATTGGCGAATCACGGCATAAATCTCTTCCTTGGTAAACCGATGTACCACGGTAGGCCTGAGTATTTCCATGCCGATTTTGTTGCTTTTTAAAAAACGGAGAGAAGGATGATTCTTGATGAAAAATTCATTTCGATCTTCCATCAATTTTTCGGCGGCCTCGGTAGTGGCTAAAAAGATGTTTTCCTTTAGCTGCTTTTCTTTGGTTTCTCGAGCAGTGGTGAGCCAAAGAAACTGAAAAAAAATCAACCCCAATAAAGACAAGGAGATCAGGATGGTTATGACAGGGAAAACTCTTTTCATATTACAACATAGCCGCTGATGAGGCGGTTTTTAGCGATGCGCAAAAATACGCCACATTTTGATTCCCTCTGAGCTCGGACGGGCACTTTGCCAAACTTTAACGAATTGACAAAAAAAAGCAGGAATGCATGATCTTAGTAGTAAATTTATATCCGGACACTGAATCCAATTTGACAGCTTGTCAAGCGTCGAGAAAACCTAGTGCGATGGTTGACAAGGAGTTCCGTTGCTTCAGCTGTAGTCATTGAAACGTCAAATCATGCATATCATCCAACCCAACCGCTTGTTGATTGCTGAACCTTTTTTACAAGACGAGTTTTTCAGGCGTTCTGTGTTGTATTTGTGCAAGCACGATGCAGATGGAAGCGTGGGCTTTATCCTGAATCAACGTTGTGAAGCAACCCTCGATCAGCTGATGTCGGGCTTGGAAGGACACCCCATTCCAATCTACATCGGCGGGCCGGTAGAAACAGATACCATTCACTTTTTGCATCAATGTCCAGCACTCATTCCGGGGGGACAATCATTGAATGAACATATATATTGGGGCGGTGATTTCGATGCTGTCACTACATTGATTCTTAAACAAAAGCTGGATCTTTCTAAGATAAAATTCTTTCTGGGGTGCAGCGGCTGGAGTCCGGGGCAATTAGAAGCAGAATGGAGAGAAAAGACCTGGATGCTCGCCGAAGCAGATTCGAAAATTATTTTTAGTAAGGAAATAGATGGCATTTGGAAAGAAAGCATTAGACGGCTGGGAAAAGAATTTGAACCGATGATGCATTTTCCAATCGATCCACAATTAAATTAACCCATTCATTGCTATTTGTTATTTAAGATACTTAAAATACCCGCTCGATTGGCCTTGTTGATTTATTGCAGAAGCCTGCGCATCAACAACAAAGCCCTGCTTTCACATAAAGGACCTTTGCTGTTGGCGGCCAATCACCCGAATTCCTTTTTAGATGCCATCATACTGGCTACTTTATTCCAACAGCCAATCTACTCTTTGGCAAGGGGCGATGCCTTTAAAAATAAATGGGCCGCCAAGGTGCTTCGCGCTCTACAAATTTTGCCGGTGTACCGCATCAGTGAAGGTGCTGAAAATTTGGGAGAAAACTATCACACATTTGAACAGTGTAAAGCCATTTTTAAACGCAATGGTGTTGTCCTGATCTTCAGCGAAGGATTGTGCATCAACGAATGGAAACTTAGGAAATTGAAAAAAGGTACTGCCCGACTGGCTTTCAGCAGCTGGGAGGAGGGCATTGAATTGACCATATTGCCGGTTGGCATCAACTACCATTCCTTTTCTGCATTTGGTAAAAACGTTCAAATCAATTTTGGCAACAAGCTTCAATGGAATGATTTTGGTTGCCAAAAAATTGACGGAACAAATACCAATCTTTTCAATCAAAAACTAACTGCAGCATTGCAGCAATTGGTCATAGAAATAGAGACAAACCATGCGGAAACCGTTAAACGGATTTTTGAAACAGATTTGCCTGTATTCAAAAAAACAATGTTATCAATTCCAGCCTTCATGGGAAAATGGCTACACGCCCCTTTATACATCCCGCTGCAAAAAATCAGTTGGACTAGAACGGCCGGCACAGGCCACTACGACTCCGTTTTGACAGGTCTTTTGTTTCTCCTATATCCTTTTTACCTGCTGGGAGTGATGGGCATTGTTTATGCCTATTTGGGTGGGTGGTATAGCGTCATTCCAATGCTGTTGTTGCCCTTTTTGGCATGGGCATTTGTACAATTCAAACGCCCCTTTTAAAATAACCTATTCAAAGAATGCAAAACAAACCAGATAAAGAAACCCTGCAACGCTGGCACAACGACCCCTCCCATTGGAAGTGGGGTATTTTTTATTACAACAAACTGGACCCCAGAATTTTTCCGCCCAAAAGAATGCCTAGCATGGGCTGGACCGTCAATTTTGGAAACACAAAATCAATTATTGTGTTTGTGCTGCTGACCATGGCCCTCATTGTTTTTTCCAGTCTGCTAGCGGGAAAATGATAAATAAAAAAAATCCCGCAGGAAGCGGGATTGGTATTTTGTAACTAGGTTGTTTATTTTTCAACAGCACCTTCCACCAGTACAGTCGCCTGGTTGTTTAGCACTTCTACAAAACCACTCTGGATGGTGTATTGTGTGGAGCTGTTTTTATCTTTTAAAATCTTCAAGGTTCCTTTTTTTAAAGCACTTACCAAGGGCGCATGTTTATCCAATACTTCAAACAACCCACTGATGCCTGGCAATTGCACGCCGTATACATCCCCGCTGAAAATCTTTTGTTCCGGTGTTAATATTTCTAATTTCATTTTAATTGTTTGATAGTTTAATGCGTACCGTTTGAGGTTGAACAATCTAAAACAACCGGAAAACATTTAACGTTAAACGTTGAACGTCTTAAGCCTGCGCAGCCGCCATCAATTTCTTACCTTTTTCAATGGCATCTTCCAAGGTGCCCACCAAGTTGAACGCTGCTTCAGGGTATTCATCCACTTCTCCGTCCATGATGGCATTGAAACCACGAATCGTATCTTCAATGGGAACCAACACCCCCTTCAAACCGGTAAATTGTTCAGCAACAAAGAATGGCTGACTCAAGAAACGTTGTACTTTACGCGCTCTAGATACTACTAATTTATCTTCATCACTTAATTCATCCAAACCAAGGATTGCAATGATATCTTGCAATTCCTTGTAACGTTGTAAAATCAATTTAACTCTGTTGGCAGTATTATAATGTTCTTCACCTACAATTTGAGGAGTCAATATTCTTGAGGTAGAATCCAATGGATCCACCGCAGGATAAATACCCAAATCGGCAATCTTACGACTCAATACCGTTGTAGCATCCAAGTGAGCAAATGTAGTTGCCGGAGCCGGATCGGTCAAATCATCCGCAGGTACATAAACCGCCTGAACAGAAGTGATAGAACCATTTTTAGTAGATGTGATACGCTCTTGCATCAATCCCATTTCTGTTGCCAATGTAGGTTGATATCCAACCGCACTTGGCATACGACCCAACAATGCTGACACTTCAGAACCAGCCTGCGTAAAACGGAAGATATTGTCAACGAAGAAAAGAATGTCTTTTCCCTGACCATCGCCTTCCCCGTCACGGAAATATTCTGCTATAGTAAGACCACTCAATGCTACTCTTGCTCTTGCTCCCGGTGGTTCATTCATTTGACCAAACACAAAGGTTGCTTTTGAATCTTTAAGTCCCTCAAGATTAACAGAACTTAAATCCCATCCACCTTCTTCCATACTATGTTTGAAAGCATCCCCATAATTCATGATTCCCGCTTCAATCATCTCTCTCATCAAGTCATTTCCTTCACGGGTTCTTTCTCCCACTCCTGCAAACACTGATAAACCACTGTAAGCTTTTGCAATGTTATTGATCAACTCCTGAATCAATACTGTTTTTCCAACACCGGCACCGCCAAACAATCCGATTTTACCACCTTTTGCATAAGGCTCAATCAAATCAATTACTTTGATACCCGTGTATAAAACTTCAGAAGCTGTACTCAAATTTTCGAACAATGGTGGTTTTGCATGAATGGCACGTCCACCTACTTTGCTAACCTGTGGTAAGCCATCAATGGCATCGCCAGTTACATTAAACAAACGTCCTTTAATACCTTCACCTATTGGCATTGTAATAGGTCTTCCGGTATCAGTAACTACCGTTCCACGCACCAATCCTTCTGTTCCGTCCATCGCAATAGTACGAACGCTGTCTTCTCCCAAATGCTGCTGAACTTCCAATACCAGCGTATCTCCATTTTCACGCTTTAGTTCAAGCGCATTCATGATTTCGGGAAGCTTGGAGTCTTTATCAAACTGCACGTCTACAACGGCACCAATTACTGATTTTATTTTACCTGTATTAGCCATAAAATGAATTTAGAAAATTAGGTTTTATTTTGGGCGCAAAGGTAAGAAATGAGGCTTATAAAAAAACCGAATCCAATTTTTTTCTGTCCAAAAAAGATAAAAACATACATTACTATGCCAATTTGATCCTTCTATTGGCATAGTAAACACCTATTAATATTACACAAAGGCCGAATATTTGAAATGGTCCGATTTTTTCACCATATAATAATCCCCAAATCATTGCTACAAAAGGAATCCCGTAAGTAACCATCGCGGAAAATACAGGGCCGGCTTTTTTAATCAGCACATAAAACATAATATTGGCAATAGCGGTACTAGCTATTCCCAAAATGGCAGCATATCCCGTTGAAGATATTACACCTGTTTTATGAAAATCAAGCTTAAAATATCCCGAAAATATCAATATAATCAAAGCAGGAATAGCATTCAAGAACATAGCCATTGAAACAATCTCCAGAGAAGGAATTTCCTTTAGATGCCTTTGCACCAAGTTCACATTCATACCATAACAAAATGTCGCTATAACAATCAACAGTGTAAAGCCACCATTACTCAAGTTTATATTTGAAGCCTGACTAAAAAACAAAACTATACAGCCAAGAAATGCGATGGCAATACCAATGATTTTCTGCATACTAGTTTTCAAATTAAAAAACAGTGCTCCATTGATAATAACAAATATGGGTGTTAGAGAATTTAACGCACCTGCAAGTGAACTATCTATCCTCATTTCAGCCATACAAAAAAGATAAGAAGGAATCATACTTCCTAAAGCACCCGAAAAAAATACCCAATGAATTTTTTTTGCAGGTATTTTTTTAAATGCCTTGATTGTTAAGGGAAGTAGCACTAGGCCTGATGCAACAATTCTTAAAGAAGCTACTTGAAAAAATGACAAATACCTCATACCTTCTTTCATTAAAATAAAACTACTTCCCCAAATGAAAGCCAACACAATAAACAATGACCACTTTTGAATATTACTATGCATTTTTCAGTTTTATTTTGCACAAATATTCAGTTATTCGGCAGATTTAAAATAATTTAATTTTACAGCAATGTTTATTTATTGTTATTTTAGTGAACATAACTTACAAAATCATAAAAAATATGTCATTTGTCAAAGAATTCAAGGCATTCATAATGAAAGGAAATATCATTGAACTTGCAGTAGCCGTTATCATTGGTGCAGCGTTCGGAGACATTGTCGCATCATTGGTTGACGATATTATTACCCCATTATTACTCGCACCTGCCCTCAAAGCCGCAGGTGCTAAAGAGATTGCAACATTAACATGGGGATCGGTTAAATATGGCAGTTTTCTTTCGGCAATTCTGAAGTTTACAATAATTGCAATCGTACTTTTTACTTTGCTTAAAACCATAAATCGATTTATAAAAAAAGAAGAGAATGAATCTGATGAACCTTCTTCCACGGATAAGTTGCTCACAGAGATTCGAGATCTATTGAAAAAATAACAAATCAAAATATGAAAAAAATAATTTTCCTTGGAATTTTATTGTACTTCTCATTAGCATCCATTAGCCAAGATACAACCATTGTA
>CAZCCN010000083.1:5938-6839 GCA_964497085.1 uncultured Ferruginibacter sp. | reverse complement strand
TGCAAAGAATCCCTGCTTTGAAAAACAAGACAGTTGCCGAGTCTTTGATAGAATTACACAATCAGCAAAAGCTGTTTTTCTTGCCTGCCATTAAAACGCCTCAGAACCCTGCCGAATTGGCTGCAATGGGCGCCGAATTACTTGAAGAGGACCTTGTTCCAAAATTGAATAAGAACGGTATTTTGGAAATCACATTTACTTGTACCAATGAGATAATGGCTGAAAAAGTGGCCTATGCATTTATACAAAAAATTGCGGGGTTTTACAAAGAGCTCCGCATCAAAAAGGCATTGCTTGATTATCAGTTCATGGCCAGCAAGGTGGATTCTCTTGACAAGGTTTTGAATGCTTTCGATGCAAAGGTGGTGGGTATTTCCAATCGGACACTTTTTGTGGCTCCTGAAAAATTACAATATCAGTTGCCAAAAGAAAATGTTTCTACCGAAAAAGCAAGGGTGATGCAACAAAGAGCAGTTTCTGTCTCCAACAGGGAAGATGCCTTGTGGAGGTTGCAGAAAGCCACACCCATCATTGAAATTTTGGACAAACCGAACCCGCCGTTTGATTTCAACAAACCATCTGCGATACTTTTTGGGCTTGTAGGCTTACTACTTGGTATAATTCTGACAGCCGTTTTTTCAGTTTCAGGTTTGGTGTATCGCGGTTTGCTGTTTGAGATGGGCAACTATATGAAATAGTTGCTCTTGCATTACAGCTATTTTGCAAAGGCCCATTTAATCATCTCCTTCCAGCTTGGCTTTTTACCATACATCAGGATGCCGATTCTGTAGATTTTTCCTGTCAACCAGGTAAAGAACAGGAAACTACCTACCAACAAGATCATAGACAATGTCAGTTGCCAAACAGGTATTTGATAGGTGATCCGGCCCATCATCACAAT
>CAZCCN010000083.1:5695-5928 GCA_964497085.1 uncultured Ferruginibacter sp. | reverse complement strand
GATGCTTCCAAATACAGCCAAACTACTATCCGGATCATTAATGGCTTTGGTCATTATGACAAAACCTACAATGATAGGCATCAAGATGGGGAATACGAGTTGTTGTGCTTCTTGCTGGTCTTCACTTACGACACTTCCCACGGCTGCAAACAAAGACGCATAGGTCAGGTAGCCTCCCAGAAAATAAAATAAGAAGGCAAAAACGATTTTTCCAATGGGAAGGGCAGACATAC
>CAZCCN010000083.1:0-5685 GCA_964497085.1 uncultured Ferruginibacter sp. | reverse complement strand
TTGTTCGGGTTCCATGTTGGATTGGTTGATTTGCTGCAACAGATCTGGAAACAAAACAGGAATCGCCATTTGCATGCCAAAGATCAGCACCAGCCAAATCAAAAATTGTGTCAATCCTACAGCTCCGATACCCACGATTTTCCCCATCATAAGTTGAAAGGGCTTAACCGAACTGACAACTACTTCTGCAATCCTGTTTGTTTTTTCTTCGGTCACCCCTCTCATCACCTGTGTACCGTAAATAATCATCATCATGTAAATCAGAATGCCGCAACCGAATGAAACAGCATAACTGATGCCGGCGACACTTTTTTTGGCGCCATCTTTCGATTCCAACATATTCTGCACTTTCACCATTTTGTCGATTTTGTCAAATGCTTGCACATCGATTCCGTTTGCCAACAAGGTCTTTTTTCGCAACGCATTGTTGATGTTGTTTTCAATGGTAGTCATGGTATGCAAACTAGCCGCTGCTTCGCTATGCAGGATGAATTGAAGACTGTCTGTTTTGCCGGTTGTTGGATAAATATGCAAGAAAGCCTCAAACCCCAGTGCTTTGTATTTTTTGATAAATGCCGAAGGTTGTTCATGCTGGATGATGGTAAATGAAATATCCTCATCGTTTCTTAATAAAGTGGTGTCAAAAACATGGGAAGGATCTATCACCGCAATGCGTTGTTTTTCGTCATTTCCGCTCAGGGCGATGGCGATGATGGCTGCATAAAATCCGATAATGACAATGGGAACCAGCAAAGTGGTGATCAAAAAAGATTTTTTTTGAACCCTTGTCGCGTATTCTCGACCGATGACCAGTAATATTTTATTCATTGTTTATAAGTTGGCTGATGATGAATGGGTTTGAAATTTTCGAGTCGCACCCGTTTCTTCAACGAGATGTAAAAAAATATCATTGAGAGAGGGCAATACCTCATTGAAAGATTGAATTTGGATTCCCTGTTGAATACAAAATTCCAAGACTGCGTTGGGCGTTTGATCAGGGGAAAGTTTCAGCATGATTTCATCGGAATGCTGGGAAACGATTTCAAAAATGCCATTGCTGTTGAAGGAAGAGGGGAAACTTGCACCCAAACGGTAAATATGCTTCTTGAATTGTTGTTTCACTTCCCGAACCGTTCCATCGAGTATTTTTTTTCCTTGGTTCACCAATACAATTTGGTTGCATATTTCCTCTACCTGTTCCATGCGGTGAGTGCTGAATAGAATGGTGCTGCCGTTATTGGCCAATGCAAAAATTTCATCTTTGATTAAATTGGCATTTACCGGATCCAAGCCACTGAACGGCTCATCCAGTATAATCAACTTGGGTCGGTGCAATACCGTGGTAACGAACTGAAGTTTCTGACTCATGCCTTTGCTCAGGTCTTCCACTTTTTTGTTCCACCAGCTTTCCATCTCCAGCTTGATAAACCATTTTTTGATTTCTTGCATGGCATCTGCTTTGCTCATGCCTTTCAATCTGGCCAGGTAGAGCACCTGCTCCCCAATCTTCATTTTTTTATATAAGCCTCTTTCTTCCGGCATGTAACCAATCTGGTTGGCGTGGTTCAAAGGATCGAATGGTTTGCCCTCAAATAGAATCTGTCCGCTATCGGGGTGAAATATACCGGTAATCATCCGCAATAAAGTGGTTTTGCCGGCGCCGTTGGGACCGAGCAATCCAAAAATTTCTCCTTGTCTGATTTGGAAGCTGATATCGTCCACCGCTTTTTGGGTAGCAAAATATTTTTTGAGGGATTGTAATTCCAATAGGTTGTTCATAAAACTATGCTTGGTATAAGGATAAAAGTAGTCCCATTGGGAGCAATCGGGCCTTCTTTTTATATGAATGGTTTGGATAGATTATGGACGTAGGATTTTTTCAATGATGGCATTGGCCACTCTTTCCCCATCCATCGCAGCACTTACAATGCCTCCTGCATATCCGGCCCCTTCCCCGCAGGGATATAGGTTTTGTACTTGCGGATGCTGAAGGGTTTCGGGGTGCCTGGGAATTCTGACCGGGCTAGACGTGCGGCTTTCAGTGGCCACTACAACGGCTTCATTGGTATAATACCCTTTCATTTTTTTTCCAAAAGCGGTAAAACCTTTTTGAAGGGTTTGAAAGATGAAACCAGGCAGCACTTCAGCAAGAGGCGCGCTGCGCAATCCTGGCAAATAGGAGTGTTGGGGTAGGGTGCTCGAAGACACCCCTTCGCAAAAATCCACCATTCGTTGTGCAGGGGCCACCATTTTTCCACCCCCGGCGTGAAAGGCGGATTGTTCTACCATGCTTTGAAAACGCATCAACAACAAAGGGTCATTCTGATCTGGCTTCAACTGTTTCAATGCCTGATAAGCATCCCCTTCATTCACCTGCACCACCATTCCGCTGTTGGCATAGGGGTTGTTTCGCTTAGAAGGACTCCATCCGTTTACCACCAATTCGCCGGGTTGGGTGGCAGCCGGGGCAATGATACCGCCCGGACACATGCAAAAGGAAAAAATCCCTCTCCCGTTGGCTTGTTCCACTAAACTATAGGCCGCAGGAGGCAAGTCCACTTGACGCGCAGGGCAGTGGTATTGAATTTGGTCTATCAAATTTTGTGGATGTTCTATTCTGACACCCAGCGCGAAGGGCTTGGCTTCAATCTGTATTTTCTTGTTGTGAAGTAATTCAAAAATATCTCGGGCTGAATGGCCGGTGGCCAAAATGTAAGCATCTGCCTTCAGGACATTTTTTTCAGCGCTGATACCATATGCTATTTGATCTCCCTCTATTTTAAAATCAGTGAGTTTGGTGTCGAAATGTACAATGCCCCCACATTCAAGGATCAGCGACCGCATGGCGGTGATGATTTGGGGTAACTTATTGGTACCGATATGGGGGTGTGCTTCGTAAAGTATTTGTTCGGGTGCTCCAAAGTGGACAAACAGCTGCAGAATGCGGTCAATGTTGCCCCGCTTGTTGCTTCGGGTATATAATTTTCCATCGCTATAGGTGCCAGCACCGCCTTCCCCAAAACAATAATTGCTTTCCGGATTGACAACACCCGATTTGTTCAAAGCAGCCAGGTCTCTTCTTCTTTGCCTGACATCCTTACCTCTTTCTATGATGATGGGTTGAATACCCGCCTCTATCAGCTTGAGGGCGGCAAACAATCCGGCAGGTCCGGCTCCAATCACCAATACTTTTTTGGCTGAGGAAAGGAGGGGATGAAAAGAAAATAAAGGAGTCGTTCGTTGAATGAAAGGCTCATTCACAAAACAGTTCACCGTCAGGTTGACGTAAATCGTTTTCCCTCGGGCATCAATAGATTTTTTGAGAATGGTATATCCGGTGATACCCGTTCGTTTGACGGAAAGGGCATCGGCTATTTTTTGCGAAACAGTTTGATCGTTGGCAGCTTCGCTAGGAAGAAGTCGAAGGGCTAATTTTTGTTGCATGTGTTAGGAAGTTATCCTAAAAACAATAGGGGTGAATGTATTAAAAGGGCAAATCGTCAACGGCATCGGGTGCAGTGGAAGAAAAAGTATCCAGGGGCTCTAGATAGTCATTGTCAATCTTACCCTTGCCGCCAGCCGGCAATAGTTGTTCAATTCGCCAGGCATCCAGATTGGTTATATAGTTGGTCTTGCCTTCTTTTTCCCACTTGGTTCCTTTGATATTGAAATAGACTTTGATGCTGTCTCCAACATTGACACGGTCTATGATGGCAGTTTTGTCTTGAACAGACTGAAACTTCACATAATTCACAATGGTCCGGCCATTGATTTCGTCGGTTTTTTCTACCACAAATTCTCTTGTTTTGAAGCTTTCCGTCCTTTGCACGGTGTCAAATTTGGCAATCAAAGTGCCGGTCATCTCGTAGCTCATAAAAAAGGGTTTGAGGGGGTAAAAATACAGCAATTTCGGCATTCACAGCGCCTGTAAGGCAAATTATTACTGGTCCAGAATAGTCTTTCATGTAGGTTGCCCAAAAAGGGTATAAAAAGGCCTTTTTTTGCTTCCAAAAAAGACGTATTTTGAGAGGCACCACCCATTCGGCCAATGGAAGAAAGAAAAAGTTAAAATTAATTCACAAAAAAGTTTTTTTTTCAACAATTTCTTTTGATATTCGCCGTCCGACATTTTTTGCACATTAGGTGAATAACTCCTAAGAGCTTGTCGGAACAAGGATTAGAACGAATTTAACTCATTATATAAACTGTTTTTTGGGATAATGGAGAAGTCTTTTGAAAAAGTTTGGTTGAACTGTCTGGAGATTATCAAGGACATCGTCGAGTGGCAGCATTTCAAGACCTGGTTTGAGCCTATCAAGCCGGTAGCCCTCAAAGACAAGGTGTTAACCATCCAAGTACCCAGTCAATTTTTCTACGAATACATTGAAGAGCATTATGTAGCCCTGTTGGCCAAAACCCTCAAAAGAGAACTGGGTAAAGAAGCCAGGCTGGAATACAGAATCATGGTTGATAGCGGCAACAGCAAAAACAAGCCCCTGACCATGGATATCCCCGGCAATGGCTACAAATCTTTTGCCAACAACGAGATGGATTTCCCGTTGGTTATCAACAACCCGGTGAAGAATCCGTTTGTCATCCCTGGCCTGAAAAAGATGCAGATTGATCCGCAGCTCAACAGTGCCTATACTTTCGACTCATTTATAGAGGGAGATTGTAATCGGGTGGCACGCAGGGCCGGCAAAACCGTGGCCGAAAAGCCTGGTACCACCTCTTTCAATCCATTGGTGATTTATGGAGGCGTAGGATTGGGAAAAACCCATCTGGCACAAGCCATCGGTAATGAAGTAAAAAGATTGTACAACAACAAAGTCGTGTTGTATGTGAGTTCTGAAAAATTCATCAATCAGTTTATTGATCATAGTCGCAACAATGCCATCAACGATTTCATTCACTTCTATCAACTGATTGATGTGTTGATTATTGATGACGTTCAGTTTTTCAATCGTGCGGAAAAATCACAAGATGCATTCTTCTCTATTTTCAATCACTTGCACCAAAGTGGCAAGCAATTGATTTTAACCAGTGACAAATCACCCAAAGATTTGGAAGGGGTGCAAGAGCGCTTGCTCAGCCGTTTCCGTTGGGGATTGAGTGCAGATTTGCAATTGCCCGATTACGAAACCAAAATCGAGATACTGGAAACCAAAATGAAACACGATGGATTGGAAATGCCTCGTGAAGTAGTGAAGTATATCGCTTACAACATCAACAGCAATGTTCGTGAATTGGAAGGCGCCCTGATTTCTTTATTGGCGCAATCTTCTCTCAATAAGCGAGAGATTGATTTGGAGCTTGCCAAAAAGGTATTACGCAATTTTGTCAAATCATCCAGCAAAGAAATCACCATCGATGCCATCCAGAAAATGGTCTGCGAATACTTCGATGTGCCCTACGATAAATTGTTGCAAAAGACTAGAAAGAGAGAAATTGTTCAGGCACGTCAGATTACCATGTTCTTGTCAAAAGCTTTCACCAAGAATTCACTCAAAACCATCGGAGAGCATTTCGGCGGCAGAGACCATACGACTGTTATTCATAGCTGCCAAACCGTAAAAGACCTGATGGATACAGACAACCTGTTTAAGGAAAGCGTATTGGAATTGCAGCACAAGGTTCAGTTGGCAGCCATGTAATCAACCTCTTGAACACAAGATATTCTATCCA
>CAZCCN010000082.1:5505-6912 GCA_964497085.1 uncultured Ferruginibacter sp. | reverse complement strand
TATTGCCACGAAACAATCTTTCAATTTGAATCAAAGTAAAATCAGGTGCCTTTATGGCTGGATAGGTAGGAAATTAAAAAAGCTGACCATTCCGATCAGCTTTTTACGTATGTGGCTTACCAATTATTTACTCAAAGCAAATTCCAAATTGGCACTCAATGACACCTCGGCACCTACTGTAGCACCCCCTGCTTCGGTCAAAGCATTCCATTTTAGTCCGTAATCAAAACGATTGATTGATCCAGTTACTTTAAAACCGGCTTTGGTGTTGCCATAGCCATCTTTTACTGTTCCGCCGTACTTCACATCAAAAATGACTTTTTTGGTCACATCCCTAACAGTTAGGTTTCCTACAAGCTCATATCTGTTTCCTTCTTTCTTCTTGAAGGAAGTGCTCTTAAAGATCATTGTCGGATAAGTAGCGGCATTAAAAAAATCATCTCCTTTCAAATGACCATCTCGCATTGTATTATCAGTATTGATACTGTTTACATCGATTGAAAAATCAATCACTGCATCAGAAAAATCGTCTTTGGTGGTAGAAATACTCCCATTGTATACTTTGAAGCTTCCATCTACTTCAGAAATAACCAAGTGAGATACAGAAAACTTTACAGCCGAGTGTACATTGTCCACTTTCCAGATTTTAGCTGTCTGAGCAAATGTGTTGGTAGAACCAAAAAATATTGCTGAAAAACACAGCATTTTAAATACAAAACTTTTCATAATGATGTTTTTTAAATTTTAAGATAGAACAAAAATAGTTAATAATGACATCCAACATGCCAATAGCCAACCTTCTCTACAAATACTCCGCTGCAAAGTCCCTACAATATTCTTTGATCAGGTCGCGCACCCGTATGAATTCCTGTTCGATGACATCTGCACTACCGACTGTTTTGGATGGGTCCGGAAAATTGTAATGAAATGTTTGCGCTTGGGACGGAAAGAAAGGACAATGCTCACGCGCATGGTCGCAAACAGTTATCACATAATCAAATTCAATACCCTGGTACTCATTGATGTGATTGGAGGTATGGCCTGACAGGTCTATTCCATCTTCTTGCATGATTTGAATGGCCATCGGATTCACTCCGTGCGTTTCTATGCCAGCGCTGTATACCCTTGCTTTGTCTGCTGCAAAATGACGCAGATATCCTTCAGCCATTTGACTGCGGCAGCTGTTTCCGGTACACAAAACGAGAATCTTTTTCATGTCAGGTAGTGGTTGAATACATTTTTTTTCGAAGCCAAAAAGCCACATTAACCAACAGGATGAGGGCTGGCACCTCTACCAACGGACCGATAACACCTGCAAAGGCTTGCCCACTGTTGATGCCAAATACACCAATGGCCACGGCAATGGCCAATTCAAAATTGTTTCCGGCGGCCGTAAAGGCGATAGAA
>CAZCCN010000082.1:0-5495 GCA_964497085.1 uncultured Ferruginibacter sp. | reverse complement strand
AGCTGGCGCCCATACGTTTCCCTATCCAGAAAGAAATCAAAAACATCAGGGCAAAATAAATCACCAGCGGAATAGCGATGCGAACCACATCCACCGGAATCTGAACAATTAATTTCCCTTTCAGGCTGAACATAATCAGAATGGTAAACAGCAATGCAATCAGGGTAATGGGCGAAATAGCAGGAATGAAACGCTTTTCATACCATTCGATTCCCTGTTGCTTGACCAGCAAAATTCTAGTCAGGTAGCCTGCCACAAAAGGCAAACCCAAATAGATGGCGACAGTTTTCGCTACCTGTCCAATCGTGATATCAACTGACATTTCCTCAAAACCAAACAGTGGAGGCAAAAAGGTTACAAAGAAATAAGCATACAGACTGAACATCAATACCTGGAAAATACTATTCATCGCTACCAGTCCAGCCGCATATTCCCTGCTCCCATCTGCCAGTTCATTCCAAACCATGACCATGGCAATACACCTGGCCAAGCCAATCAGTATCAAACCCGACATGTATGCAGGCTGGTCTCGTAAAAATATAATGGCCAACACAAACATCAGCAAGGGTCCAATGACCCAGTTCAACAACAAAGAAGCACCCAGGATTCGTTTGTTCGAAAAAACGACCTTCATTTTTTGATAATCCACTTTGGCAAAAGGTGGATACATCATCAGAATCAACCCGATGGCAATTGGCAGGTTAGTGGTACCCGAGGAAAAAGATTGAATGTAATTGGCTGTGTCCGGAAACCAATAACCGATGGTTATCCCCAGCACAATGGCTATGAAGATCCAACCGGTCAGGTATCGATCGAGAAAACCCAGTTTCTTTCTTTCATGGGCCGGTGCACAAGATTGAGCGCTCATATCATTACCATTTTATTAACCAATGGAATTGCTTATTGAATCAACACTATTTTCTGAAAGTAGTCGCCATCGGGCAACACCATTTTGATAAAATAGGTACCCTTGGCTAACGGAGGCAAATGAATGTTTTGTTGATAAAAAGAAGTACTATACATCAATCTGCCATCCAAGTCATATAGATGCAACAAACGAACATCTGACGGACGAACATCACTGCTCAATTGAATATTGAAAACGCCTTTTGATGGATTGGGAAATACCATAAAAGGCTTGGATTGAAACGATAGGGTTTTGATTTCAGAATAGGCTATTCGGTTGCTGGTATACAGTATTTTCACCCGGTAATAATTGATTCCGTTCAAAGGCATTTTGTCTTCGGCCGAATAATGAATCATTGAAAGATTGCTGTTGACGGGCACGTTGGCAATCGGAAACCAATTCAAACTGTTGTTGCTCCTTTCAATCTGGTAAGACAGTACATTCAATTGACTGGGGTTGTTCCAACTCAGCAAAGCCTTGCCGCCTGTGGCTTGTGCCGTAAACTGAATGGATGACGCCAATAAATTGCCTACGCCACTTCCACTCACACAGAATACATAATTGCGAAGGGTTTTGAGGTCGTAAGAAGTAATGCCATACTGGCTGTTCAGATACCAAGCCTCATTGGTGTGATTGGGCAAGGTGGTGGATGACCAGTATTTCTTTTTGCTGATGACCTTGAAAAAAGTAGTATCCAATGAAGGAGCTGATAATTTTTCATCGTTGACGGATTGGAGTTCTTTAATGTTTGGCAATCTCCAATCGGTTATACCACCCAAAGTCAGGTTTTCTGCGTAAATCAATGCGTTTTCCCAAGTCAATGTATCCGAATAGGGTATCTTTTGCCAAATCAGATTGGTAAGATTGTCTGTAATGGTACCATTTCCATTGTCAGTAAAATGAGTTGTCACCATGGTGGGTGTTGTGGCATCTCTTACAGCACGGGCATGGTATTTAAAGGCGCCTCCTGCACTGATGGTTTCCGATTTGGGCTTGTTCCCCACTCCACCACCCGCATTGGTACACCAGATTTTAGTGCTGTCTCCTTTTTGTACGGTGCTGGTCCACCAATATTCAGCTCCAGTGTTGGGAAAGAAGGTGGTATTGATAGCCGGATTGGCATTTTGTTGATTGAGAATACTGAATCCTTCGTGTGCATTCGGCAGCCGCCAATCAGAATACCCTCCTAGTGTAAGTGTATCGCAATAAATCAAAGCGTTTTCGAAAGTCATTTCACCACCATCGGTTCTTTGCCACATCAACCCAGTAATCGTATCGGTAATGGTGCCATTTCCGTTATTGATATAATAAGGATCATTAATCAAATAATCAGCATCTTCCCCAAAAGTAGATGTATAACTAGTCTTTTCTCCTGTATCTGGCAAACGAAGCATGGTTTTGGAGACACCTGTTATGGTTGGACCAGTGGGGACAGAACAAGCAGACTGAGAAAAACCCGTGTAGATGGAATCACCAGAAGTGGGCGGCGTGATAAAGTGAAAAGTATACTTACTCGTTGTACTGGTTTGATCCACCCAATCGTAATTGACATGATTGGTTTGTCCGGACCTGGTGTACGTAAGGTCGTATCCATTGTTGGTGGCATTTGGCTGACAGGCCGTGATCACAGCCCCTACCAATGGTGTCAGAGAGGGTCTAACCGGACGAGCAGCCGCTTGGGGAATGATTTGCATGGTGGCATCCTCTGTTACAGCACCTACCATATTGCCAATCATATAGGGTGCAGCGGCGGTTCCGTGGTAATGATACCTGCCATTGGTGCCCATGTGTCCATGATTGGCATCTAAAGTTGTCATGGGTGTTCCATCGGGCTCCACGGTTCCATACACAGCAAACCCATCCAATGCAAATGCAATCGGTAAAGTTGCAGCCGTTTGACCATACAGGTGCAAAGGAGCGATGTGGTAATGATAGTCATCTGCGCGGCCACTGTGTCCACCATAATTATCCAATTGCCCGTCCAGAAAGGCATCCACACCTGTGTTGGTGTAAGGATTGAAAATGGGCACACCATTTACGGCAAGAGCAACAGCACCCCTTAAAAAATGAAATTGATTCACTGGAACTGGCGTAGTCGCCATCACCGGATTCAGTGGAATGCTCCACATATTGTTGTTGTTGGCGATGGTATAGCACTGAGGAACGGGTACTTGTTGCTGCCAGGACACAATACCTGCCATCATTTCGTGGGTGGTGGGAATCCCTTTTGATTCCACATAAAAATAATTATTGTCCCAACTGGTGTACACATTGGGTTTAAAAGGCGTAAACGCTGAATCCACAAAGGCAGGATCGGTGGTGGTGAGTAAATGTTGCTGAATGTCTTTGTCAGTAAACCCATACGCCAAGGCTCCTACACACACAAAGAAAACGGGACTGAGTTGTCTTCTGTTGAGGGGACCCAATCCTTTGATTAAAAGCATACCAAATCCCAGCAAGAGAATACACAACGCCCAGGCCAAAAAGGTTACATGCCTACCCATCCCTTGATGGGTCGAATCGTTGTTAATCAGCATGTGATTGACAACATCAATTTTTTTGATGCGGTTGTTGACATATTGCTGGTCGTTTACAGATAATTGGCGGAATGGAACATGGATCAATGCGTTCTGTTCATCCTCTATAAACACCTCGCCGTTTTTATAAAAAGAAAAGGACCCTTTGATGATTTTATTTTGACTGACGATACTCCATTCTTTCAATATTATTTTACCATAGTCAATATCATGGGCAAAGGACTGCAAAGCAAGCAGCATACAAAAGAAAGCGGCAAGTAGTTTTTTCATAGTAGGATATTGTATTTAATGTTTCAAAACCGAGCCGGGTGCCTGCAGCAACTTACCGGACTTGATGGTGATGGTGGCGCCCGTTGCAATTACTTGCGTGGTATTGAGCAGACAGGTACCACCTGGAACAGGATCAATGATGATGCTGCTGCCTGCAGGCAAGACAGCGGGAGGAATCTGATTAGCCATCCAATTGCTTGGAATATCCCAATTGCCATCACCGGTAAACGTATAGGTAACACTGGGCTGTACACCCGGATCTTTGATGACAAAGCTGGTATCGATGTCAAGGTTATGTCGGCTGCCATTTTCCTCGCTGGGCAAGTAGGTTTTGACATAATCAACCTTGACACTATCGCTGGATACATTGACCAAAATAAAACCTCTATTGGGACGAAGTATTCCATGGGTGTAGCCATAATCAGGCGTAGATCCTGTGAAAGTATTAATGTTCCTTGCGGCAGGTTGTGGTACTTCCAGATACACCAATCCATCTTTATCTTGTTTGGCGTAGCAATGATCGTGTCCATGAAAATAAACAGAGGCCTTGTTTTCAATCATCAATGCATGCAAGGGTTCTTCCCAATGGACGCGTGCCGAATCAAAGTCCCAGGTAGAATCAAAACTACGACCTCCGTTCTCAAAAAAATCTGCATACTCAATCCCTCCCCTTGCGTCACTTCCATTCCCTCCTACCAGTTGATGACAGAAAATGAATTTGTATTTGGCTGTACTGTTTCGGATGGTATTCTTAAACCAGTTGAATTGACGGCTACCCAGCGTCCACCCCCAACCGGCTCTTTTGGATATTTTGGTAAACCAGTAAGGATCGATAACGATAAACAAGGCATCTCCCCAATGCCAGGCATAATAATCTTCTCTTAAACCCACAAACGTTTCGGCAGAATCATTTCCGGTATAAAATCCATTCGGGTAAGGATTGGGGTAATATAGTTTTCTAAGATTGGACGCCAGCACAGGCATAGAACTATCCGTTCCGTTTAACCTCCAGCCAAGCTCTCCCTCATGGTTCCCCACTGTAATGAACAAAGGAGCCGAATGCCCTGCGGTTCCGAAATAGGAACGATACAGCACAGTTCTATTCTTAATGGTATCCTGGTAATGAGGAATGTATTGCTGGGTGCCAGTTTGATACACATATTTTTCTGACAAAAAATTATCGCCCAAGTCAATCATAAAATCAACATTTTTTGCCAACATGTTTTGCATGGTCAATGTCAATGAAGAAAAGATGCAATTGGTATCCAAATGCGGATCGGCCTCTACGGCAAAAGAGAACGAGCTGCCTGGCGGCCGCTGTGTGTGAAAGGTGTGCTCTGCCCCAGCACTGAATACAGTAGCAGTATTCGCAAGCCGATAGCGGGTTCGATAATAATACCGGGTATTGGTGGTAAGCTGTGTAAAGTCTGCTTCCAATGGAATGCTATCCAACACGGAGTATACAGGTGTAGTCGTTGTATAGACCCCCGAAGTGGTTCCGTATTCCCAGTAAACGTCCATGTCCTGGTCAAACATCACACTAATGGTGATACTTGTATCTGTAGGTCTTCCTAAAATTTCTGAAAATGATTGAGCGTCAGCAACAACTATACTGCTTACATATAGGACAAGGAAGGCAAAATATTTTTTCATCTATTGTTGAATATTCAAAGTACCCGGTACGACAAACTTTTTATTTGCATTGATTTCTATTTTGGCTCCTGTCAAAATATTCTGTGTCACATTCAGCACACATTCACCGCCATCCACCGGTTCGATAT
>CAZCCN010000081.1:0-6970 GCA_964497085.1 uncultured Ferruginibacter sp. | reverse complement strand
TCTTTTTCTGCCTGGTAAATACTGTCCTTGATGGTATAATCCATTTGCTCTTCTTGGGCCAATGGAACGGGCCGAGTGGTGTCCCAATAGGCCCTGCTCTTCTTATTGACACCTGTGTCGTATTTGATGATGACGTTGTTGAAGACCTTTTTGTCAAAAACAGGATTGATGTGGTAATTGGAATACACGGTTAAGAAATTACCCACTGCATCAATTTTAAACATGTTGAAATTAAAAGACAGCAACTGGCTTTTGACACGCCAGATATTGTTTTCCAATGGAACATATTGCTGGACGATTTGCAGGATATCAAGAATTTCCAACTGGGCCGTTTTGGTCAATACCAAATGGCAACTGTGTATTCGCCATTCTTCGTCGGTAATATTGATGGTTCCGGAAAAGAGTGGCTCGAATCCCCTTCGGGGAATCACTCTGATGGCATGCACCGGCTTGTCGTTTTCGAAAAAAGTACCTAAGAATTTATACTTGTAATATTTGAGGGCTCCGTCTGCAATGGGAGATACAAATCCCCTTGGATTCAGCCGCTCAGAAAAAACGGTCACATTGTTGCTATATAAATTGATAAATGCAGGAAAGGTAAATCCAAAATTACCGCTGCCACTCACCCGGCTGCTCGACACTTCCATTTTGAATTGATTGGGCTTCTGAAAATACACTTTGGAAATGGATTCAGACAAATAGATGATGCCCTTACCACTCGTATCCAACCGCATTTGTTTTCGATCTTCCTGCGGAATTTTCTGGCCGAGAATTCTGTCAGGCAAATTGCGAAGTTTCACCATGTCCTTGCTGTACAAATCACAATCAAAGCCATTGACTTCATTGTTGTAAAAAGTGCGCTTTTTGATGGCCGAACGAATGATTTCATAGGCAGGGTCCTCTCCTTTCTTGATAACCACTTCTGGCATCAGTAATTTTTGAGCAGGAAGGATAAAATCAACTTCCCGTTCTTCTGACAGGTCAATTCTTTTTTCGGCTGTTTCATATCCTACATGCTGGCAAACCAATGTGTAGCTGCCCGCCGGCAATACAAAAGCATATTTCGCTTTGTTGTTGGCACTCACCCCTACTGAGGTTCCTTTGATGGTAATGGAAGCGAAGGGCAACAAATCCCCTTGATCATTGTAGATAGTACCTGTAATTTTTTGTGCCATTCCTGCAACAGACAACAGGCAAAATAAAGAAAGTAGCAAAGGTCTCATGGAATCAATTATATTGAAAACAAGGATCTATTTTCGGATGGCTGTGCGCATGGTTCTTCCGGTCAGTGCAGACAACCCGCCCACTATTCCTCCAATGAATCCTGTCAAGAGAATTAAACCCAAGGGGCTGTCCTTTTTAAGAATCAATATTGAAACGCGATGAGCCAATATATGATTGTTTTGATCACTGATCCAATAACTCAATCCTGCCCATACGATAAAGAGAGAAAGAAACCCGGTACAGAAAGACACCCAATGTGGCTGAGGTATACAAACTGCCACCACAAAACAAACCACAGCAATGCTCCACCATGGAAAGAACAGGCAGGCTGCTGCACTAAGGGCACCCATCAATAGAATAGAAACGACAAATTTCATGATGATCATTTAAAAGTTTATCAAAAAAGAATTGAATTATAATTTATTGAAACGCATTTTCCATTTGACACGGGCATTATTTTGTTCTGCAGGGGTCATCATCCACAAAGCATAGTATTGGCCCGATGCCCATTGATCAATATAGCTGTCATAGTATTTGCTGCCAGGATTGCCGCTCTGTCCTCCGGGATACACGCCATAAGCTTCAGTTTGCGGCGTTAAACTAATGACCATCCGCCAACTCGGGCCATGGTTTTCTTTTGTGGCATTGATGACATTGGATCCTCCGCCAATGGGCAGGTGAAGTCTGCTAAAAGCTGGAATTTTCAAGAGGTGTCCCACATAAGTATCCTTGCATTTCCCCCATTCCAACTTACCGGATTTCTCAAGTATCACCAATGAATCGACCGCTGTTTGAAAGGCGATGGTCACGATGTCTGTCAAGGATTCTTTCTGAGGTGTTTGGACCAAATCTATAAAAGGATACGTACTGTCCTTTAAGAGGGCCTCCATCAAAGTACTCTCCAAAGGCCTGGCGGTTCCCTCAGGCGCCTGGGCATACTCATCATTGTAGACCGTATCTTTTAAGCATTTCCATGCCACAGCAAATACCGTGGCTCCTTTGGAGTGATAGTTGTTGTTGAAATCCCACTGCTGCAACAGGTTTACATAACGCATTTGAGTGGCATTCAATTGAGCCGTTTGAATATGTTGAGTGAAAATGGGAGTCGCCATTTCGGCAAATACATTGTAGTTATTGGTTTGCATCTGCATCATGTCCTGAGGTGTGATGGATTGCATGGAAGCTAATTTTCGATTGACCATGATACCCCTGGAACTTGGATATTCCCTACCCAGGTAGTACGGATAAGTTGAATCCACGGGTCGCTGGTTGGCACTGCTCACGAAACCTCTTTCTGGATTGTATTGATATGGGGTCTCATTTTCTGGAATCATTCCCTGCCACATATACGAACTGTCAAAGCCGGGCATAACGAAATCTCCTTGACCTTTCCATTTGGCAGGAAATTTTCCTTCCGTCCGCATGGCGATGTCTCCATTCTTGCAAGCAAACACACAGTTTTGACCAGGGGTTCTTAAATAAGGGGTAGCCGCTAAATAATCCTGGTAATTCTTGGCATGGTCGAGCATGTAAAACAGCCGAAGCTCATTGCTTTTGTCATGTGCCGTCCACCTGACAGCGTAATTCTTTCCGCCAGTATTTCTCTTTCCACTAAAAGAAGCATCGTACATGACGGGTCCAAAAACAGTGTACGCAACGGTATCTATGTAATCAGGTGCACCTGCCACTTTGATTCGTTCAATTCTGCGTGTCGTTGGCACCCAAGCGCTGTCAAACCAATATTCTTTTTTACTGGCATCTTTAAATTGTATTTCATAATAATCCCGTACATCCCTGCCTCCATTGGTAAAGCCAAATGCACAACTGTCGTTAAAACCGATGATGATGCCAGGGGCGCCCGGAAAGCTCACTCCATAGGCATTGGAGCCTGGTACGGACAACTGCATTTCGTACCAAAGGGAGGGTAAATTCAAACCCAGATGAGGATCGCTGCACAAGATAGGCGCACCGTTTTTGGTTTTGGCAGGAGCTACCGCCCAGTTGTTGCTTCCGTTGGAAGGATCTGGCTGGGTGATTTCTTCCACGGCAACGGGTTCCTTTTTATGATTGAAATACACAGCCTCTGCATTGGATGGTGCGACAGGATGAACTGCAGGTTCAAGAAAAGGAGTTCCTTTCGGAATGATCGGATCCAAAGAATCTTGAATGGACGGAAACAATAAATCGAAATCGTGTTGTGTGAAAAAAGACTGGGCATTGGTCATTTCAAAATCACTTTCATGTGCTGCCAAATCAAAAGACATGTATTTTAAGAACAAAGCCGTTTTAAGATTGGTCCATTGCTCTGGTTGGTAACCGATGAGTTTGTACTCAAGAGGAAGGGTACTGCGGGTAAGTGAGCCAATGTATGCATTCACACCGGCGGTATAGGCATCCCCAAGCGCCTGAATTCCCTATCGTGTGGCAATGCCAATGGTCCCACTACTTCCGAAGCCCGACCGGCTGCAGAAAGGGTCTGCAGTTCCATTTGCCACAAACGAAATTTTGCATGCAAGTATCCTTGAACAAAATACGCGTCGTTTTCGTTGTCAGAAAAAACATGGGGCACCAACCGTTCATCAAAAAACACATTGACATGTCCGCTCAGGCCAGCCAATTGAAGGTCAGCATCAAAACCTCCGTTTACCGGTTCGGCATTCTGCCAAATGCCTTCTTGAGGAGAAAGCAGTTTTCCCAGCGGAACAGGCAATAACGTTTTGGTGTCCAGCAAAAAACAGCAAACAACAGTGAGTGTAGCAGACAAGAAAAGATATAAAAATCGCATAGTAGAAGTTGTATCGTGTAAAGTAAATTAAAAATACCAAAAGGCCTATCCCCTATGGACTAATTTTGGAAAAAACGCCTATTTACATTGGCTTTATTTATTTTTGAGTATGCAGGAAACCTTCAGCGAACACACCCGAAACATATTGGGCCTTCAGTTACCCACCGATCCCCGGTGGGTCAATTTGGCCGAAATGCAAATGGAAGAAATCCTCACGGATCATGCTTATTGCGAACAAAAGGCAGCCACCACTTGCATTTCATTGATTCAAAAAAATACTGAAAAAACGCTTCTGGTAGAGGAGTTGAGTCCTATCGTAACGGAAGAATGGGGACATTTCAGGATGGTGCTCTCCGAATTGAAAAAACGTGGCCTTGCCCTGGGCAGACAGAGAAAAGATGTATACGTAAACAAATTGCTGGAGTTCCAAAAAAAAGGCGGCAGCCCCACCGAACGCTTTTTGGACCAGATGCTGATCATGGCATTGATTGAAGCTAGAAGCTGCGAAAGATTTAAAAGACTCAGCGAAGGATTAGATGATGCCTACATGAGAAAGTTTTACAGAAAGTTTATGGAAAGTGAAGCCGGTCATTATACTTTGTTCATTACCTTGGCAGAACATTATATTGACAAAAAACAGGTTAGAAACAGATGGGCAGAATGGCTCCGCTATGAAAAAGAACTAATGAACAGCGCAGCCGTTAGAGGCGATCGGATTCACTAATGTACACAACCTTATCTTCCCTGCTCAAAATAGGCGATGGCATCTGATAAATCCAGATAAGGATAATCGGCGACCAGTTGCTTGCATTTTTGCTCATTCGATTGCATGAATTGCTTGTGCTGAACAGACATCGGATTAAACGCCTTGTGCTGTTTCGCCATCTGAACAGCAGCAATCTCTTTCATCAACGCAATACTTTTTTCATCAATACAGGCTGTCATGAATTTTTCCCAAACATATTGAGTAGCCAGGTAGTTGGGATGCACCATGTCTTCAGCATAAAAACGATAGTCCCTCAGGTCGTCAATGATCAATTCATACGCGGGAAAATAAAACACTTGGGAATATTGACTAACCAATTCATGAACCGCCGTAATGAGGTGTGCTTTGCTTTGGTTGTTTTCAACAAAACCATCTCTCAGGTGCCTGACCGGGCTGATGGTAAATATGACTTTGATTGTTGGATTGAATTTGATCAACGCTTCCATCATCTCCTGCAACCGAGCAATGGTTTCAGGGGCCGAGAGCAATCGCTTGGAAAATTTATCCGCCGGCACTTTATGACAATTGGCCACCACTCCTTTTTCTGGCAACTCATACACAAAAGAAGATCCTAGGGTAATCAGCATCCAATCTGTTTGATGCAAATAAGAATGAGCCTTGTTTTGAGAAGCATTTATTTTTTCCAGACAAGCCTGCGGGTCTGTATCCGAAAAACGTGTATGATGATCCCAGCTTCCCCAGATATCCTGCTGACAAAACAAATCCTGTTCGGCATACACTCGATGCTGGATATATCCCAAAACCGATTGCACAATGCTGACAGGATTAAAAAGAATACCATTGGGATTCTGCAACGTGCTGAACAAATGATGATCCAACTTAGCGCCCATTTGCTCGGTGAAGCAAGAGCCAATCAGAAACAAACGATCCGAATGAAGCAATCTGGTGTCAAAAGGCTTGGGTTGCATTTCCAATCTAAAATCCATCTTGGCCATTGTATGTGTATTGATTAAACAAACAATCGGGAAGCCAACTCAAGGCTCTTTTGAAGGGCCGGTTGATTCAGGTGTTGCATCCATCCATGTTCTTGAAAAAAAGCAATCAGGTGTTCCGTGTTGAGGTTACCCACCAGGGCATTGCCCGACAAGGGACAACCGCCAATTCCTTTGAGCGCCCCGTCGAAGCGCTTGCATCCTGCCTCCAGGGCCGCTTCCACTTTTTCTTTCCATTGCGACGCCGTAGAATGCAAATGCACCCCAATCGTAGTTTGGGGCAAGGCTTCCACCAACAAGCGCGTGGTAGACAGAACCTGCTTGGGGTCAGCCAGGCCGACCGTATCGGCCAGCGAAACGATGCGCACACCCGCCGCCGCGATTTTAGTAGCCCAGTCCAACACAATGGTTTCGTTGTAAGGCTCCCCATAAGGATTGCCAAAACCCATCGAAAGATAGACAACCAGTGTTTTACCATGCTGTTCGCACAATCGCTGGATACGGCATACCAATGTAAACGCATCGTCAATTGAACGGTTGGTGTTCTTTTGTTGAAAAATTTCTGAAATGGAGAAAGGAAAGCCCAAGTAATGAATGGCATCAAAACCGACCGCTTGCTCCGCTCCTCTTTCATTCGCAACGATGGCCAATAATTTAGTATCGGTATGGTCCAGCGAAAGCCCTTCCAATACCTGCTTGGTATCTGCCATTTGCGGAATGGCTGTGGGCGATACGAAACTGCCAAAATCAATAGTATGAAAACCTACTTGCAACAAGGCATTGATGTACTCAATTTTCTGAGCAGTAGGAATAGGCGTTGACCATCCTTGCATCGCATCCCTTGGACACTCAATCAACTGTATGGAGGGTATATTCATATCAATGGACTGGAATGAAACAATCAACGCATTCTTTGCCGCATGGCTTCGTACAATATAACGCCCGTTGCCACAGACACATTCAGCGATTCGAAATTGCCGGTCATGGGAATCCGAAACACCTCGTCACAGATTTTCATCAAGGCAGGATAGACACCTTTTTCCTCTCCACCCATTACAATCGCAGCGGGTATGGTGAAATCGCATGTTTCAATTGATTGTGCAGCGGTCATTTCACTGGCATACACTTTGATTCCATTCAGGTGCAATTCATCCACCGCCTTCATCAAACTCCCTACCCTGCAGACAGGTATTTGCTCCAATGCGCCTGCGGAAGTCAGGATGGCATCTTCATTGAGCGCTC
>CAZCCN010000080.1:4711-7052 GCA_964497085.1 uncultured Ferruginibacter sp. | reverse complement strand
GCTCGATTGATACACCCATACCCTTGAAGTGGGACTGAAATGAGCAGGAAGGTGTTGTTGAAAATCGAATTCCATAAAGGGGACGTCTATGTGAAGGGGTAAAGAATGTTGGCGTTATGATTGAATGGCGGCAGCAACCAGTTCGGCAATATCCAGCACCTGAACTTCTGCCTCTTTCTCTTTGTTTTTGACGCCGTCCGTCAGCATGGTGTTGCAAAAAGGACAGGCGGCGGCAATGACACTGGCACCTGTATCAATCGCCTCATTGCTTCTTTCAATATTGATTCTGTTGTCACCTTTTTCTTCTTCTTTGAACATTTGAGCCCCGCCTGCGCCGCAACACAATCCATTGCTTTTGCAGCGTTTCATTTCCACCAAAGCCACATCCATGGCTTCCAATACTTTCCGAGGCGCTTCATATATGTTGTTGGCTCTTCCTAAATAACAACTATCGTGGTAGGTTATTTTTTTTCCTTTGAATGTGCCGCCTTCAGTCATTTTGATTTTTCCCTCGTCAATCAGTTGTTGTAAAAAGGTGGCGTGGTGAATCACCTCATACTCGCCTCCTAGAATGGGGTATTCATTCTTCAAGACATTGAAGCAATGGGGGCAGGCAGTGACAATTTTTTTTATCTGATATTGGTTTAGTACCTGAATATTTTGATAGGCCATCATTTGGAACATGAATTCATTGCCTGCACGCCTCGCCGGATCGCCGGTACACATTTCTTCCTTCCCAAGTATGGCATATTTAATACCCACTTTGTCCAGTATGGTCACAAAAGCTTTGGTTATTTTTTGTGCCCTTTGATCAAAACTCCCTGCACAGCCAACCCAAAACAATATGTCTGGCTGTTCGCCGCTTGCTACAAATTCTGCCATGGTCGGTACACGCATCTTGGATGTTTTTTGTTGTACAACAAAGTAAATAAGAAATTATGATTGATGTTTGTTTGATTGCCTTTAATTTTGAAAAATAAACGATTCCTTGAAAAAATACATCAAACGCTTGACGCATTGGGAGGCCTGGCCTTTTAATCTGATTTATGCGCCCTTGGCTCCTTTCTGGCTATATTATATGCTACGTTCCAGGTCGGTTTGGTTTTTCACCCCCAGCAATCCTAAAATCACTTTTGGCGGACTCGAAGGAGAAACCAAAAAAGAGATGTACCAATTGCTTCCGCCTCATTTGTATCCTGCTACTTTTTCGGTGATGCCTGATTGGTCTTTTGCAAGGGTGAAGGATCAAATGCAAGAGATGCAGATTCAGTTCCCTTGTGTGGTAAAACCCGAAGTAGGGGGGCAGGGAATATTGTTCAGAAAAATTGACCACTTGGATCAGTTGAAGAATTACCATGATCAAGTGCCGGTGGAATACATGGTTCAAGCCATGGTCCAATATCCGATGGAAGTGAGCGTTTTTTACATCCGACACCCAAAAGAACCAACTGGAAGGGTGACCGGGTTTTTACACAAAATTCCCATGAGGGTGGTGGGAGATGGTTCGCGTACGTTGGAAGAATTGATTCTGCAACATCCCAAAGCTGCTAAGCGAACGAGTGAATTGTTTGCGAAACATCAATCCGTTTTACAACAGGTCATTCCAGCCGGAGAAACTTATGTATTGAGTTACGCAGGCAATCACAACCGCGGAGCTCATTTTATTGACCTGAAAGACCACATCAATTCTTCACTGGCGGGCGTGTTTGATGCATTGAGTCATAGCATCGATGATTTCTTTTACGGTCGATACGACATCATGTGCGCAAGCATAGAAGCCTTGCAAGAAGGAAAAGATTTTTTAATTCTGGAATACAATGGTTGCGGTGCTGAACCCAATCACATTTATGATACCGGCTATTCATTGTGGCAAGCCTATCGTGAAATTTTGCATCACTGGAAAGCATTGTACGAAATCAGTCGGTACAATGCCCGGCAAGGTCACCAACCGTGGTCTTTTTGGAAAGGTCTTTCTTTTTTGAGGGATACCAGAAAGACATTTAAAGATATGAGGGCGATGGATCAATCCATTCATTAAAACAATTGCATGGGCAACACATTGAAAATTTTTGGTTGGGGATTGATGATCAGTTTCCTGGGGTCTCTTCCGCTAGGGACACTCAATGTCGCTGCTATGCAGATTGCTATCCAAGAAAGCATTATGCAAGCGATGTATTTTTCCCTGGGTTCTTTATTGGTGGAAATGATATATGTGCGCATCTCTTTGGTGGGCATAGACTGGATCAGGAAACAGGCCAGGCTCATGAAATGGATGGAATGGATCACCTTGCTGATCATCCTGGCCTTGGCAGTGGGTAGTTTTATGGCAGCCGCAAACCAA
>CAZCCN010000080.1:0-4662 GCA_964497085.1 uncultured Ferruginibacter sp. | reverse complement strand
GAAAAATGTCATCTTGCAAAACAGCCTGCATCGATTTGTATTGGGCGCGCTCATGTGTGCGATTAATCCGGTACAAATACCTTTCTGGTTTGGCTGGAGCACCGTTTTGTTTTCTAAAAAAATTCTTTACCCGGCACCGCTGCATTACAATATTTATATTCTTGGTATTGGGATAGGGACCTTATTGGGCAACGCCGTATTTATTTTTGGGGGAAGATGGGCCGCCGCCAAGATTGACCACAGTGAACAATATATCAATTGGGTCATTGGAGGCATTTTTGCCCTCACGGCTTGTATTCAATTCTGGAAATTGCTCCGACACAAAGATGCCGTTGAATCCATCAAGAATGCTCAGGATTAAGCTTTTGCCCACTCGTCACGATCATCCGGACTCAATTTCCAGGGAGCGAAATTATTTTCAATGTTGCTGAACATGGCATTCCATTCCTGGGGCGCATTGCTGTCTTCCATGATCAAACTTCTGCGAAGTTCCATGATGATATCCAATGGACTGATGCTGACGGGGCATTCCTGCACACATGCGTTGCAAGTCGTACAGGCACGCAATTCTTCTATCGTAATGTAATCGTTGAGCAAAGTTTTGCCATCGTCCTTAAATTGACCATTCAATCGGATGTTTTTGCCCACTTCTTGCAAGCGGTCTCTGGTATCCATCATGATTTTCCTGGGGCTCAGCTGTTTGCCGGTTTGGTTGGCTGGGCAGGCGGTGGAGCACCTTCCACATTCGGTACAGCTATACGCATCGAGTAAATTTTTCCAGCTCAAATCCATGACATCTTTGGCTCCAAATTTCATGGGCGGTGCCGCTTCTGTTGGTGCCAGCTCAGGTTGCATCATGTACTTGACTTCATTTTGCACATGTTTCATATTGTGCATTTCGCCCATTGGTTTTAGCCTGGCATAATAGGCATTCGGGAAAGCCAATAAAATATGCAAGTGTTTGCTATAGGGCAGGTAGTTTAGGAAAGCGAAAATGCCTATAATGTGCAACCACCAGCAAGTTCTTTCTATGAGCATCAGTTGTCCAACGGACAAGCCTGAAAAATACGACACCATGTTACCGGAGATGACAAAAGCGCCGGTGTTATGATAATGATCGCTGCCCAATAATTGCAAAGAGCGATCGGCTGCATTCATTGTCAGGAAAAGGCTCATCAATACAATTTCGCTGATCAAAATATAGTTGGCATCCGACCGGGGCCATCCATTCAGGTCTTTGCTCAAAAAACGGTTGATTTTCAAAAGGTTTCTTCTGGCCAGAAAGATGACACAGACACCAATGACTCCCACCGCGAGTATTTCAAAAAAATTGATCAGCAGCGGATACCAAATGCCCAATGGTTCAAAGAAAATCCGGTGGGTGCCCAAGAGGCCATCCAGCACAATTTCAAGCACCTCTATATTGATGATGATGAAACCGGCATAGATAATCAAATGCATGATGGCAACCGTTGGATTGCGGAACATTTTTTTTTGACCAAATGCCAGCAGCAATAGATTTTTCCATCGAAGAGAGGGATTGTCAGACAAGTCTTCTGCCTTTCCCAAAAGAATATTGCTTTTAATCTGTAGGATGTTTTGGGTGAAAAGCCAAATGCCCAGTCCTGAAAGAATGACAAAGGCAATTTGTGGTAAATATTGCATGGCGGAATATTAGGTAAGCTAAGGTAAAGTATTTCGTATTTACTATTAAATAATTTCGGAACTTTCCATTTCAAAAGTGAATAGCCATGATGATACTCAACCAGGAAACCGCTGACAAAAAACTTCGCAGATTGGCATTGGAAGTAGCAGAGCGTAATTATCAGAAGAAAGAGTTGATATTAATCGGTATCAAAGAAAACGGAATTTTTATAGCGCAAAAAATTGCCCGCTATTTGAAAGATGCTTTTCAAGGGAATATCGTGCTCATTGAATTATCGTTGAATAAAAAAGCACCTACAGAGATTGTATTGAATCCTTCTTGTTCTTTTGATGAGGCTTCGGTGTTATTGGTAGATGATGTGGCCAACAGTGGTCGAACCATGTTGTATGCTTTGAAGCCTTTGCTGCAATATCTCCCTCAGCAAATTGAGACCCTTGTGCTGGTGGAACGCACCTATAAAAAATTCCCTATCGCGGTGGATTATGTGGGATTGTCGGTTTCTACCACTGTTCAGGAAAACATTGTGGTGAAAGTGGAAAATGGCGAAGTGCTGGGGGCCTGGCTCGTGTAGGCTGATCCTGCTTAAAAGTGAATCCAATTCCATTTGAACTGATGATTCGAATATTCCAAAGAGGGCATAGGAAACTTCAGGCTGTTTAAGATAAAGAGTGCTGTTTTGATGCCTTTCTTTCTGGTTTTTATTTTAGTCAGGTCGATATCTGGCGCCAAAAACCACTGCCGATATCTTTTGATGTCGGTTCGGTAAAAATTGATGTTCCCATCCTTGTCTCTTCCGATGTTTTCTGTAGCCCCAAACATGCCTTCGGCACCGGTTCCAATGGAAACCTGCAACCATTCAGGGGTGTGTAAGGCGGGCACAATATTTCGGATACTGGTACTCAGCCAATAAGTTTGTCCATTGTAATCTTTCAAGCTTCGCTCTGCCAGAGAAGATCCAAACAGTACATCGCTTCTTTCATTCAAAGATGGATCCGCATAATTTTTTTTATGAAAAGATGTTTTGAATTGAATCTTCTGCTCGTCCCAGGCAAACTCCTGTGCCACGAGCAATCCGCTTCCAATCAGGTTGGCTCCCATGTCTCCCCAGCTCCAGCCCCATTGACTGCTGAATCCGTCCAGGACTTCTATGACGGTTTGATAGGCGGCACCGCTCAGGCCTCCCATCCATATGCGTTTGTTTCGGTCGATGCCAGTGTGTTTCCACATTTCCATGCTGAATTTACCCATGGTATAGGCGCTGTATACATGACCAATTTTGTCCATTTGCAGCCATTCTTGCATGTCATTGAAGGAATGGAATTTTCCCATTGGGTATTGTCGATACCAGGCAGCGTACAAGCCTAACATGCTAGTGCTATAGACCCCCGCATTGATGAATGCCACGGTTCTGACTTTCTTTGCGTTGTAAGGATAGGTGAATGAGGTTGCTTGTTTGGAACTGGAGTCAGTTTGGGCAACTCCAATTTGCACCATTCCCATCATTCCGATCAGCAGGAGCAACGATAGATGTAGTTTTCGTTCCCTGATATGAATCCATGAAGACGGAATCGCACCAGTAATATGTGAACACAAGCTTTTCATTCAAACAAAAATAGCAGGAAAGTGCCTGATTCAGCTATGAATAATTTATTTTTGAAGAACAAACAATTATATGGAAACATCCATTCAGGTAAAAATAGATCAGTGGCTCAATGGCAACTACGATGCCGATACCAAAGCAGGCATCCGACAGCTCCAATCCAACAACTCGGAGGAGTTAGCAGACGCCTTTTACAAAGACCTTGAATTTGGAACCGGCGGCTTGAGGGGTATCATGGGTATTGGAACCAACCGAATGAACAAATACACGGTGGGAATGGCCACTCAAGGATATGCGAATTATCTGAAATTGTGTTTCGACGGCGAAATCAGTGTCGCTGTTGCCCACGATTGCAGAAACAACAGCCGGATGTTTGCCGAAATCACGGCCAATGTGTTTGCGGCCAATGGCATTAAAGTGTATTTATTTGAAAACCTGCGCCCGACACCCGAACTGAGTTTTACCATTCGCCATTTCAACTGCAAGGGAGGCGTTGTGTGCACCGCCAGTCACAATCCAAAAGAATACAACGGATACAAAGCTTATTGGGATGATGGGGCTCAATTGGTACCACCACATGACAAAAACGTCATCAAGGAAGTTCAAAAAATTCTCTCGGTGGATGATGTGAAATGGTCCGGAGGGGAACACCTGATTCAGTTAATTGGAAAGGAGGTAGATGAATTGTATCTAGAGATGGTTAAAGGATTAAGTGTCTATCCAGATGTGTGTGCAGCGCAGCACGATTTAAAAATTGTATACACACCTGTTCATGGGTCCGGTATCATGTTGGTGCCCGATGCATTGAAGCGTTGCGGTTTTGACAATGTACACATCGTATCTGCCCAGAGCCAGCCCGATGGCAATTTCCCTACAGTGGTCTATCCAAATCCTGAGGAAACAGAAACCATGAGCATGGGATTGAAGCAGGCAAAAGAATTGGATGCAGATATTTTGCTGGGAACAGATCCGGATGCAGACAGGGTGGGCATTGGTATCAAAAACAACAAAGGCGAGTGGATTCTGATGAACGGAAATCAAACGGCCTTGCTTGCATTCAATTATATGATTGAGGCCCGCAAAGCCAAAGGCATAGCCCGGCCCAATGACATGGTGATCAAAACCATTGTGACCACAGATATGATTGATGTAATCGCCAGTCAAAATGGGGTGGCTTGTTACAACGTGTTGACTGGATTCAAATGGATTGCCTCTTTGATTAAGGAAAAGGAGCAATCGGAACATTATGTCATTGGTGGCGAGGAGAGTTTTGGATTGATGATTGGTAACCAGATTCGAGACAAAGATGCGGTGAGTGCGGTTACCATGTTGTGTGAAATGGCTGCCTATGAAAAAAACAAGGGACGTGGTCTGTTTGATAAGTTGGTGGACTTAT
>CAZCCN010000079.1:0-7088 GCA_964497085.1 uncultured Ferruginibacter sp. | reverse complement strand
CCTCTATCTTTATGCAATTGGTGACCATTCTGGTTCCCCAGATGGCTAAAATTCAGAAGGAGGGAGACAGTGGCAGAAAGAAAATCAACCAATGGACACGTTACCTGACCGTATTGGTCACTTCTTTTCAGGCAGCTGCCTATATTGGTTATTTGAAAAGTCAAAATGCAGATGCTTTGATCCCTGCCTACGCAGATTTCTTTTGGATCTCAACTGTCATCATATTGACGGTGGGTACGTTGTTTGTGATGTGGTTGGGTGAAAAGATAACCGACAAAGGATTGGGCAACGGTACTTCTATCATCATCATGATTGGTATCTTGGCTCGTTTCCCCGCTTCATTTGGACAGGAATGGTCTAGCAGAATTGCACAAAGAGGTGCGGGTGGTCTGTTGATCATGCTAGTGGAAGTATTATTCTTGATTATCATCATCATGGGTTTGATCATGCTGGTGCAAGGAACACGCAAAGTGCCTGTAAACTATGCCAAGCAAATTGTGGGCAATCGTCAAATGGGCGGTGCACGGAATTTCCTTCCTTTAAAAGTGAATGCAGCTGGTGTAATGCCCATCATCTTTGCACAAGCAATCCTGTTTTTACCGACTATTTTTACTGGGTTTACCGGACAAGGTTGGGCCAAATATTTTACCGACCACACCAATGTGGTGTACATGATTGTGTACTCTGTTTGTGTCATTGCCTTTACGTTTTTGTATACCGCGTTGATCTTTAATCCCAAGCAAATGGCGGATGAATTGAAGCGCAACAACGGATTTATTCCAGGGGTTAAGCCAGGTCAACCTACTGCCGATTACATTGGAACCATTATGGATAGAATCACCTTGCCAGGAGCTGTGTTGCTTGCTTTGGTGGGCATCCTGCCAGGTTTGTTCCAATTGACCTTTACCATGTCCCAAGGATTTTCTACTTTCTTCGGAGGTACTTCTTTATTGATTATGGTGGGTGTAATCTTGGATACTTTGCAGCAGATTGAAACTCAATTGTTGATGCGTCAATACGACGGATTGATGAATGGAGGAAGGATTCAGGGAAGGCAAGTGACTTCTGGATTGTAATACCATCGAAAGATTTAAATACCTATTATACTGTAACAACCCCGGCGATTTTCGTTGGGGTTTGTTTTAATTTTGAATACCAAATGATTCACTACAAAACAGCGGCGGAAATTGAAATCATGCGGGCTACTTGTTTGCTTGTAGGGGAAGCGCATGCAGCGGCGGCCAAAACATTAAAACCAGGTATGACCACGCAACAAGTCAACGACCTGGTGGAAGCATTTATTCTGGACAATGGCGGCAAACCTTCTTTTAAAAATTACCATGGTTTTCCTGCGGCCACCTGCATTTCGATGAATGAAGCTGTGGTGCATGGTTTTCCAGGCTCCCATACATTGAAAGACGGTGACATCATTTCTTTGGACATCGGTATTTATAAAAATGGTTTTCATGGCGACAGCGCCTATACATATGCCATTGGCGAAGTGTCCGATGAAGTGAAGCAGCTGTTAAAGGTGACCAAAGCATCGCTTTATATGGGTATTGAAAAAGCAAGGGCGGGCAATCGGATAGGGGATATTTCACATGCCATTCAAACATACACAGAAAAGACACATGGATATGGTGTTGTACGCGAACTGGTTGGTCACGGCTTGGGAAGGGAATTGCACGAAGATCCGCAAGTGCCAAATTATGGCAAGCAAGGATCGGGCGCCAAACTGAAAGCCGGCATGGTGTTGGCGATTGAACCCATGATCAATATGGGGGTGAACGACATCGAACAGTTGAGCGACGGTTGGACCATTTTGACAAAGGACAGAAAGCCCTCTGCGCATTTTGAGCATGATGTCTGCATTACCAAGGGCGATCCGGATATCCTGACTTCTTTTGCAGCCATCGAGCAAGCTGAAAAAGCCAATCCAAACCTTAGCTGGAGCTATTAATTTCTATTATCAATCAGTGGGTATGCAAAATAAAAAGCTTGTTGTGATCGGTGGTGGTGCAGCAGGTTTTTTTTGTGCCATCAATGCCGCCAGGCTGCATCCTTCGTTATCAGTTATTATTATTGAAAAAAGCAATAAGCTGCTCAGCAAAGTCAAAATCAGTGGCGGTGGCCGGTGCAATGTCACACATGCCTGCTTCAGCATCGCCGAATTAATTAAACGTTATCCGAGGGGCGCTGCTTTTTTAAAAAAGGCGTTTCATCAATTCAATACACAGCACACCATCGAGTGGTTCGAAGCGAGAGGGGTAAAACTTGTCACGGAGCCAGATGGACGAATGTTTCCTGCTACCAATACGTCTCAGACCATTATCGATTGTTTGCTCGAAGAAGCCAATCGGCATGAAGTATCTATTCACATGAACACATCCATCGAAAGAATAGATCATGAAATCGGCAGCGGATTTCAATTGCATGTCAAAAACGGACGGTCCATACAGGCAGATTATGTGTGCATTGCCAGTGGTGGGTATCCATCTGCGGCTCAATTCAAATGGATTGAACGATTGGGTCATGCCATTGTGCCGCCGGTTCCATCTTTGTTTACGTTTAATATGCCCCGTCATCCAATTACGGCTTTGATGGGGATAACAGTGCCTGCGGTTTCTGTCAAAATTGTCGGCACCAAATGGCAGCAGCAGGGGCCTTTGCTGATTACCCATTGGGGATTCAGTGGGCCGGCTATTTTAAAACTCTCTGCCTGGGCCGCCAGGGAACTTTCCGAAAAAAACTATACCTATCAGATAGCCGTCAATTGGCTTCCTGCCTACAATGAACAAACGGTAGCGGAGCAGTTGCGTGTCTATCGGTTCTCCCTGGCCGCACAAAAAATTCACAATCGAAACCCTTTTGGATTACCTGCTCGATTATGGGAATTTCTGTTGCAGCAAGCAGAAGTATCCCCAGACCTTCGATGGGCCGATTTGCCTGCCAAAGAGCAAAACAAGCTGGTCAAACTGCTTTGCACACACTCATTCGATATTCAGGGGAAGACCACTTTTAAAGAAGAATTTGTAACGGCAGGGGGTTTGTCCTTGCAAGAAATCGATGCCAATACCTTGGAGAGTAAAAAAGTGCCCGGTTTGTTTTTTGCCGGAGAAGTGTTGGATGTGGATGGGGTGACGGGCGGATTCAATTTTCAAAATGCATGGACCACCGGATGGATCGCTGCCCAGTCCATTGCATCGGCCGCCTCTATTCAATAGTCTTCGAAATGAATTAACTTGCTGACCGGAATGAAGAAGCTCGACCGTTATATATTATCCAAATACATCACGACGTTCTTTTTTTGCCTGTTGCTGCTTACCGCCATCGTGGTGGTGGTTGACATCAGCGAAAAGACCGATGATTTTGTAAAATCGCAGTTATCTGTCTCTGAGATCATTGTCCAGCATTATTTTGGTTTCATTCCAAGGATTGATGCCATGTTGTTTCCGTTGTTTGTCTTTCTGTCAGTGATTTTTTTCACTTCTAAAATGGCCGGTCGTTCGGAAGTGGTGGCGATTCTAAGCAGTGGTGTCAGTTACAAAAGATTTTTGCGTCCATACCTAGTGGGCGGGGCCTTTTTATCCTTGGTTTTATGGCTGGGTTATCAATACGTGGTTCCTGCCGCCAACCGACAGTGGGCTGACTTTGAAAAGAAATACATCGATGTCAATTTTGGGCCCAGCCTGCAGAATACTTCGTACAAACAGAATATCTATTTTAGAATTGACCCCAATACGTATGCAGGCATTAAGGGGTATGACACCATTTCCAAAACGGGCTCTAATTTCACCCTGCAACGATTTAAAGACAACAAGCTTGTATACAACTTACGAGCCACGAGTTTTAGATGGGACTCGACCCAAAAAAAGTGGATTTTGAACAATGTGCTGGAGAGGCGACTCAATCCCATCAGTGAAACCGTTCATTTTTACTCTAGTAAAATTGAGTTATATAATTTCAGGCCCATTGACCTTCGGAAAGACGATTACCTCAAAGACCAAATGACCACCCCTGATTTGGACGCTTTTATTGCCCTCGAAAGAATGCGAGGTTCGGAAATGCTGGGGACCTTGCTGGTGGAACGATACAATCGGGATGCCATTCCGGTATCGGTATTGATTTTAACCATCATTGGCGCCGTTTTAGCCTCCCGTAAAGTAAGAGGGGGGAGTGGCTTTCACCTGGCATTGGGAATCTTGGTCAGTGTACTCTATATCTTGTTCAGCCGCTTTTCAATCGTCTTTGCCACCAAAGGCAATCTTACCCCCTGGTTGGCGGCCTGGGCGCCCAATATTCTCTTCGGATTGTTGGCGTATTATCTGTATAAGATAGCGCCTAAATAAGCTTGCTGATTGATTGAAAACTTTCTCTCAAAACTTTTGTTTAACATAGGACTACATCGTACATTTAGGCGTCCAAATTTTATTCTTGCAGCAAGCGAAAACGCTGCTTAAACAGTAAAATTTCGACCTTTATCTGCTTACATAAATCAGTATATCAATCATGGGTATCATCAAAGAAAGATTCAAGGAAAAAGCCGATAGCACAGCGGCAGAAATCAAGGAACTTTTAAAAAATCATGGCGATAAAAAAATTGGCGAGGTTACCCTTAGTCAAATTTATCAAGGCATGCGCGGCATTACCGGATTGGTGACCGAAACGTCTTTGTTGGATGCCCAGGAAGGAATTCGTTTTAGAGGATATTCCATTCCTGAATTGAAAGAAAAACTCTCGAAAGCACCCAATGGTTCAGAACCATTGCCCGAAGCGTTGTTTTATTTAATGCTCATTGGTGATTTGCCGACAGATGACGATACCAATCACATCACCAGTGTTTGGCAAAGAAGAAGCCATGTGCCCAACCATGTATTTGATACCATTGAAGCACTGCCTGTAGCCACGCATCCAATGACCCAGTTTGTGGTAGCCATCATGGCCTTGCAAACTGAAAGCCAGTTTGCCAAGCGCTATGCCAAAGGCATGAACAAAAAAGAGTATTGGGATGCCGTGTTTGATGATTCCATGGATTTAATTGCCCGTTTGCCGCGTATTGCTGCCTACATCTATCGTCGCAAATACAAAAACGGCGACCATATCCAGCCCAATGGCCTGTTGGACTGGGCAGGTAATTTCGCCCACATGATGGGATACGAAGATGAAGGATTCAAAGAATTGATGCGCTTGTACATGACCATTCATGCCGATCATGAAGGAGGCAACGTTTCTGCGCATACCACGCACTTGGTAGGTTCGGCCCTCAGCGATCCATACCTGAGCTTTGCAGCAGGCATGAATGGATTGGCTGGTCCTTTGCATGGCTTGGCCAACCAGGAAGTGATCAAATGGATATTTGAACTGAGGGAACACATCGGTTCTGAATCACCGACCAGACAGCAAATTGAAGAATACGTCAAGAAAACCTTGAGTGAAGGAAAAGTGGTTCCAGGATACGGCCATGCCGTGTTGCGTAAAACCGACCCTCGTTTCACTGCTCAGATGGAATTCGGCAAAAAGCACATGCCCGATGATCCGTTGGTGCAAACTGTATGGACCATCTATGAAGCGGTACCGCCTATTTTGCAATCCATTGCCAAAATCAAAAACCCATGGCCAAATGTAGATGCGCACAGCGGTGCGTTGTTGGTGCATTATGGCATGGTGGAATATGAGTTTTATACCGTATTGTTTGGTGTGTCCAGGGCATTGGGCGTATTGTCTAGCTTATGCTGGGACAGAGCCCTCGGCTTTGCATTGGAAAGACCGAAATCTGTTACCACGCAATTGGTAAAAGAATGGCTGGATGGAAAGGGAGAAATCTGGGGAGAGTAGTATATTTGCCGTTCTTTACATTACTGGGGAATTAGCTCAGTTGGCTAGAGCGCTTGCATGGCATGCAAGAGGTCACCGGTTCGACTCCGGTATTCTCCACATCAATACAGGATAGGTTTTCATTAATTAATGAAAACCTATTTTTTTTAATGGTTTAAACATAGTTTAAACTTTTTATTGTTTAGATGATATTGAGAATCAGGTATTGTTCTGTCTTTTATATGTAATAAATAAATATCAATAACTTTATTCTTTACATATTATTTAATTAAATCATTTAAAATGCCATTAAGAAATTTTTTGAAATGCATTTCTATAATTTTTTTGATATCGTGTAATGAATCAATCAAGCATTACGAGGCAGCGTATAAATTTTATAATAATAAAAACTACAAAGATGCTTTAACTGAGATAGATAAAGCTGAAAAGAGTGAAAGTACCAACTTGGATTATAAATTTTTAAAATCAAAAATTTATCAAAGTTTAAATCAATGGAATGAAGCGCTAGTTTTATTGACGGATTTAATAAAATCTAAGTATAAATTGGATAGTGTATATCATGCAATAGGGGCGGCTAATTTTTATTTTAGTACAGAGCTGTACAAAATAAATCCACAAGATAAACGCTCTGATTCAATTTTAGAAACGTCTATCAAATACTTAGACTCAGCAATTAGTATAAATAAATACTATTTTGATTGTTATGAACTAAAATATAAATCACTTCACAATTCGAGTAGATATGAAGAAGCTCTATCATTTTTAAATCAATCAATTAGAATTTTTAAAGATAGCGCTCAATTAGAGTTGTATCGAGGTGTAGAAAAAAACATGCTAGGTGATTATAATGGAGCTATTTTGGATTTGCAAAAATTAATTTTTGATAGAAGGTTAAATAAAAATATCTAGCTAGTGCATATAGATTCATAGGGGATTCTTATTTAAGCAAGGGCGATTTAGATGCATCTGTTTATAATTATAGTCTGTCTATTAAAAACGATTCAACTTCCTGGAATACATACAAAGAAAGAGGTGAAGCTTATTTATTAAAGAACAATAAAGATAGTGCTTGCATTGATTACAGAAAATCCGCTGATTTAGGGAATGTCAATGCGTACCAATTTATTCGTAAAAATTGTCAATAAAAAGTTTGAATAAATTTTACCTTAGCTTCGCACCTCTCTAGAAGGATGCTGAAGCTATTTCAATTGATGAGGTGAGCAGAAGAATTGGTGATGTTGTTTCCATAAAGT
>CAZCCN010000078.1:0-7098 GCA_964497085.1 uncultured Ferruginibacter sp. | reverse complement strand
TCTCTTGCATTCCTGCTCTTGGCCAATTCAATAATGTTAATGGATGCTTCGGCTGAAAAACTTTTAGGTATTTCAGACAACCCCAGCAAACTGGTGATGGCATTCGTGGCACTGGCGCTTTCATTGGTATTGTTCAACGGAAACACTGTTGCTTTGGCAATGTATGTTTTGGGGCGAGTAAAGGCGTACAAGCACATCGCAAATCCGGCAATGAGACCAACGGAAAGAATTAAAATTCTTTTACGAAACAATTGCAATACAATTTCCTTTTTTAGTTGACTCGACAATGTAATGGCATTTAGTTATTTAACATATTTGAATACGATTGCACTGAGTACTACAGGAATCGCAGACATCAAGGTTGCTTTGGCGAATTCACCAAATGCTTGCCCTTGAGGTCTTTCTGGCACCGTAATGATAGAACCTCTGTCAACTTTTGGGTAAAAGTGGAAGAACAAAAAATTCTTGGTCCGTTTGCTTTTGCCACTGGCATTGGTGACATATATTCTTCTTTTCCAGGGCTTGACACCAAAGCCACCTGCTTTGTTGATATAGAATCCTAAATTCTTGTGCCCGGTGACATAGGTGGTTTTGATAGGCGACTGAACCCTTCCCACTACAGACACAAATGGATCAATTTCAGGAATGTACACCACATCATTTTGCTGCAGCACTACATCATATTTTGAATTCTTATTTTTTAGTGCTTTGTCCAGGTCTATGCTGATGGGTTTGTCTTTGTATTTGATTTCAACAGGCAAGCTGTCTTTGATGATCAATCCATTTGAATCAAGTTTGATTCTGGAGGAGTCAAAAATCAGTTCACTAAAATCAGTTTTGGACTTTCTTAGCAGTACGGCTCCCATTCTATTGGCATTCTCGGTGAGCCCACCTGCTCTTTCGATATAAGAGGACAAACGCTCCTGTTTATCAAGCCGGGAATACATTCCGGGATATTTGACCATGCCCTTCAATTCAATATTTTGCTGCAGTTCGAATGTTGGATTTTTTCGGACGAATACTTGGTCAAACGGCTTGAGCAGCACTTTATTCGAGATAGAATCCAATTGTAGGTTTTGCTGGACTGAATAGCTATTAACGATTGTTTTGGTAGGATTTAACCCATGTAAGGCCGAATCGATGTTGACAATGCTGGACACTTCAAGCCTTCCGAATTCAGCAGACTGACTCAATCCTCCTGACAGGTACAACAGATCTTGCAATGTCATACCCACATACCTTCTGAATCTTCCACCCTTTCTGACTTCGCCATATATTTCTACATACTCTTTCTCTTCAAACTCATTCTTATTGAAAAACTGAACCAAGTCGTTGGATCGTAATTCAATATTACTGGCGCTCTTCTCATCCTGAAGACTCAACAAATCAATTTCGATTCGTTCGGGTTTGAAATTGGAAGGGTCCAATGCCCCTCTGAAAACATACGCTTTATACAGATAGGTGCTCTTGGTTACACCCCCTGCTTTGGCAATAAAATCGAACAATTTTTGCCCCGCGCGGAATTCATATACACCCGGATAATTGATTTCTCCTTGCAATTCTACTTTGTTGAACAGTTCGTCTCGAATACTCCCGGCTGTTACCACATCTCCATCTTCAAGCAAAAACTCTTGACCATTCGTGTTCATCAAATTAACCACATTTAAGTCGCGTTGAATTTGTTTTTCATTTTCTATGCGGGTGACATGCACAATACTTCCTGATGCCCCTGGCTTCAAGCCCCCGCTGTACAACATTAATGCCTTGGCACCTTCTCCACTTTTCAACTGATAATACATGGGTCTTTTGAATTCGCCTTTGGCAAGAATCTTTTTTTCAGCGAACCCTACCACCACAAAGTCATTGTTGGATAAATAGGTTTGTTTGCCTAAATCACCCGACACCAGGTATTGATACACATCCAATTGATCAATCAATTTGCCATTGCGTTTGATTTGAATGTTTCTTAAGCCGCCATATTCATTGATGCCGCCAGCTTTGGCAATCACATTGAACGCATTGGAAAAGGCAGAAACGGTAACGGGTCCGGGGTTGTTGACATTGCCCACCACATTCACATTGATGGAACGAGGCTGTCCTACACTGACAGATATTTTGGTTGCACCTGGTACTACTTTTTTAAATTTTGCAGCGACCACCGCACGCATTTCTTCATAGGTCAAGCCTTGTACATTTATTTTGCCTACACCCTCCGGAAAAATCGATCCATCTCTTCCTACCAGGAAACTTTTTTGAAACTCGGCAGCACCCCAGAGCGACACCACCACATGGTCTCCCACCCCAATGGGATAGTCCAACGGAGGGGTAGACAACTCAGACAAATCGGAAACCGACGACTCGAAAAAAACATTTGCGCCGAATGTTTCCACTTCAGGACGTTTCTTTTGGGCCACAAAGGGCTTTGGCAGCAGGCTGTCTTTGGATAATTTACTGTCCTTTTCTGTTTCAGCGTTTTTATCTTTCCCGTTAGTGGACAGGTTTTTATCGTTCATCAATGCAGAAAGCTGACTTTGAGTGAGTTGTGTGGCATCCAACCCTTGCAGCAAATTGGCCGGTAATTGCTTGATTTGGGCGAATCCTTGTCCGAACCAGCTGAGGGTCAAAAACAAAGTACAGGCTGTTAAAACAAAAATCCGCTGTGAATACTGCATGTATTGAAGATTGAATTGGTAAAGATGAAGCAAATATAAATATTTTATTTCAGTGGATTGGCAAAGAAAGACCTGCATTCAGCCCAAGTTTGCTGTACAATTTCACCCGCAGGCTGGATGGTATCCAATAAGGTGCTGGCCTGGCCGATTTCCAATTCGCCCGCTTCCAAGTCCCCTTCAAACATTCCCTTCTTGGCCCTACCCTTGCCCAATAATTCTTCTAAGGTTTCTTTAGGGGCACCCCCTAGTTCAGCTTGATGAACTTGCTGATAAAACTTGTTCTTAACCAGACGGACGGGCGTGAGTTGCTTCAGGGCGAGTGCTGTATCGCCTTCGGGCAGTTGAAGAATCGATTTTTTAAAATGAATATGACTGGACGCCTCATGGGTGGCAATAAAGCGGCTACCCATTTGAACACCTGAAGCCCCCAACACCATAGCTGCCATCATTTGACGTCCTGTAGCGATACCGCCTGCGGCAATAACGGGGATGTTTACACGGCGGCATACTGCCGGCACCAGCACCATGGTGGTTGTTTCTTCGCGACCATTGTGGCCACCCGCTTCAAATCCTTCAGCCACAATGGCGTCGCAACCAGCTTCTTGGGCTTTGAGGGCAAACTTAGTACTGCTGACAACATGCACGACGGTTATGTTGTGTTGCTTCAATAAAGAAGTGTAGGTTTTGGGGTTGCCCGCAGACGTGAAAACAATGGGCACTTTTTCTTCAATGATTGTTTGAATGTGCTGATCAATATCGGGATACAAAAGCGGGATGTTCACCCCAAAAGGCTTGTCAGTAGCAGCTTTGCATTGTTGAATGTGTTCCTTCAATACCGCCGGATACATGCTGCCGCTTCCAATCAATCCCAAACCGCCCGCCTGGCTCACGGCACTGGCGAGTTTCCATCCGCTGGCCCAAATCATGCCACCTTGGACAATGGGAATGTCTATCTTGAACAGGTCGGTAATGCGATTATTGAATCTTTCCATGAAGAAGCAATTAGGTCTTGGAACCGCCCAAATCAATGGCGGTGTTGTCTCCGATATTGAGGTTGCGGCTGACGCCTTTTACTTCCGCATCGCTGCCAATCAGTGAGCTATTTAAAACGATTTCATTTAGGTTGGAATAGGTACCGATGATGGAATCTTTGATAATGGCATTGGTAACAGTAGAATGATCGCCAATGGCCACATTGGGTCCTATGACAGAATTTTTGATGATACAACCAGCACCCACACTGACTGGCGGAATGATGATGGTATTCAAAAAGTCGTTCTCTTCAAATACATTGCCGCCAAATTTTTTCAGCAGAATAGAATTGGATTCCAATAAGGTTTCCTTTTTTCCACAATCAAACCAATTGGATACTTTGAAAGATTGGAAAATGGCTCCTTTTTGAATCATGCAATCCAAGGCATCTGTCAAATTTAAATCTTGATATGCAGCATTGGACTCAATGATGGAGTATAAGCAAGTGAAGAGAAAGTCAGTTTCTTTGATTTTATATACCCCCACCAATGCCATATTGCTTTTAGGGATGGCAGGCTTTTCCACGACCCGGGTAATGATGCCTTCTTCATCCATTTCAGCCACGCCAAAATCCCTGGGATCGTCTACTTTTTTGACACCCAACATGGAATGGGGCGAAGCGATGATTTCTTGCCAGTCGCACTCCACAATGGTATCTCCCAGTACAATAATGACTTCATCGTTCCCAATGATTTCTTTGGTCAATTCCACCGCATGACCTGTTCCTTGCCGATCGACCTGGTTCACAAAATGACAGGTCAATTCCGGATAGTGGGCATTCACATAATCTTGTATTTTTTCACCCAGGTAGCCGATCACAAATACAAATTCACTGATGCCTGCCTCTTTGAGCTGGTCTACGATTACACTCAGGATGGTTTTGCCAGCAAGGGGAATCAACGCCTTGGGTTGGGTATACGTGTGTGGCCTTAGTTTGGTGCCCGCACCTGCTACGGGAATGATTGCCTTCATGTGCTTTCCTTCGTTTGGGGCAGTGAAATTACTACATTTTGAACGAAACACGGTTGAACCATTAGAGAACGTATGTGAACAAAACCAAGCAGGGCCTGTAGATACATTAAGATGTGGGGCTTATATTTGTGGTATAAAAATAATATATGCAACAGGACAAAATGGTTTTTGATTTGATTGACAAAGAATTAGCGCGGCAACGCAATGGCATCGAACTGATTGCGAGCGAAAATTTTACCAGTTTGCAAGTGATGCAAGCCATGGGAACGTCCTTGACCAATAAATATGCTGAAGGGTATCCTGGAAAAAGATATTATGGAGGTTGCGAGATAGTAGACCAGATAGAGCAAATCGCCATTGACAGAATCAAACAAGTATTTAATTGCGACTATGCGAATGTACAACCCCATAGTGGCGCGCAAGCGAATGCGGCACTCATGATGGCCATCTTACAACCCGGCGATAAAATTTTAGGCCTTGACTTGAGCATGGGTGGCCACTTAACCCATGGTTCACCAGTTAATTTTTCAGGAAAAATTTACAAGCCATTTTTTTATGGTGTAAAAAAAGAAACAGGATTGATTGATTACGACATGCTGGAAGAAAAAGCCAGGACCGAAAAACCCGCTCTGATCATATGTGGCGCTTCTGCTTACAGCAGAGACATTGATTATGCAAGAATCAGAAAAGTAGCAGACGAAATCAACGCATTTGTGTTGTGCGACATGGCTCATCCGGCAGGCCTGATTGCCAAAGGTTTGTTGTCTTCCCCCTTTGAACATTGTCATTTTGTAACAAGTACCACTCATAAAACCCTGCGTGGACCAAGAGGAGGCATCATCCTCATGAAAAAAGATTTTGAAAATCCATTTGGATTGAAAGATCCCAAAGGAAACACCAGGATGATGAGCCACTTGTTGGACATGGCCGTGTTTCCGGGTACTCAAGGCGGCCCGCTGGAACATGTGATTGCCGCCAAAGCCGTAGCATTCGGCGAATTGTTGTCCGATGATTTTACTGTGTACATTACACAGGTTCAAAAAAATGCCCAAGCCATGGCAAAAGCGTTTATGGACAGGGGATATGAGATCATCAGCGGTGGAACAGACAATCACTTGATGCTGATTGACCTCAGAAACAAAAATATCACGGGAAAAAAAGCGCAGGAAACACTTGACAAAGCCCACATCACCTTGAATAAAAACGCAGTACCCTTTGATGACAAGAGCCCCTTCGTAACCAGCGGCATTCGCGTGGGGGTGCCTGCCGTCACCACCCGTGGCATGAAGGAAAACGACATGGAAACAGTGGTGGCGCTGATTGATCGGGTGTTGATGAATATCGATGACGAGACAGTGATTGCATCGGTTCAATCAGAAGTAAAAAAATTCATGCAGCAATTTCCGCTGTATCCAACATTGAAATAAATTAACTTTCTGGAAACCATTTATTATGATTCAACGCATTCAAACCATCTGGCTTTTGGCAGCAGCAGTATTGTCTTTTGCAGGACTTCGCTTTCCTTTCTATACAGGCAATGTAACAATTGTAAAAGACGGGGTCAGCACACAGACATTGGTATCCATTGATGGCTTTTCCAATCTATACATAACTGTTCTCACCATAGCTATTGGCGTGATGGCTACGATCGCCATTTACCTGTACAAAAACAGGGGATTGCAAATCAGGCTCTGCATCATCGGAATTTTATTGGAGTTGGGAACAATGTATTTGTATTACAAGGAAACCCTTTCTGTGAGTCAAGGCACTTATGCGCTCTCTTCATTGTTACAAGTAGGCGTTTTATCCTTTTTGTTTTTGGCGATCAAAGGTATCAGCAAAGACAATAAAATCATCCGGGAAAGCAATTCGCTTCGGTAAAAAAGTTTTCAAGTAGATTACAGAAACCGGGCAGTCTGTCCGGTTTTTTTCTTTTTTAATTCGGCCGGGGTTCCTGCAAACACGAGTGCTCCACCATCTACCCCTGCCTCCGGACCCAAATCGATGATCCAATCGCAGCTCTTTAATACATCGGCGTTGTGCTCGATTACAATGATTGAATGTCCTTGTTCGACGAGGGCGTTGAAAGACGCCAGTAGTTTTTTGATATCATGAAAGTGCAAACCGGTCGTAGGTTCATCGAAAATAAACAGAATGTTTCCTTGCGATTTTCCTTTACCCAAAAAAGAGGCCAGTTTCACGCGCTGTGCCTCTCCACCGCTCAGCGTACTGGAAGACTGACCCAATTGAACGTATCCAAGGCCCACATCACTCAAGGGTTGAATGGCTTTGGCAATCGCCATACCGTCTTTTGAATCGTTGGCAAAGAAATGAATCGCTTCTTCCACACTCATCTGCAATACATCGTGAATATTTTTTTCTTGATAAGTCACTTCCAACACTTCTTCTTTGAATCTTTTGC
>CAZCCN010000077.1:6803-7135 GCA_964497085.1 uncultured Ferruginibacter sp. | reverse complement strand
GGAACAAGGAAGAAACTTCAATAATAAAATGTGGAATGCGCTGAAGTTGATTAAAATGTGGGAAGGAAAACAAGCGAAGCAGCCTTCTGCAGACAATACCTTTGCCATTGAATGGTTTGAACAAAGATTGCATCAAGTAAAATTAGAGGTGCAAGCCTTGATGCAACAGTATCGCCTAAGCGAAGCCCTAAAGACCATTTATTCACTGATCTGGGATGATTTTTGCAGCTGGTACCTGGAATGGGTAAAGCCGGGAATGGATCAACCGGTAGCACAAGAAGTATATGACCAGACCATCGGTTTCTTTGAAGAATTATTACACCTCTTGCACC
>CAZCCN010000077.1:0-6793 GCA_964497085.1 uncultured Ferruginibacter sp. | reverse complement strand
CCAGCTGTCTACCAGCAAACAATCTCCTTTTACACAGAACTACTGCAGTTGCTACACCCGTTCATGCCTTTCATCACCGAAGAGATTTATCACTTGCTAGACAAGCGAAGCGTGGATCTTTGTGTTCGACAAGCGCAACCGGCCCAAGCAACCAAACCTGCCATCCTGGAAAAAGGTCTCTTGTTGAAAAACGCGATTACAGGTATCAGAGACGTGAGAAACAGACAACAAATCAAACCCAAAGAAACAATTTCGTTGCATATACAAACTGCACAAATCGATTTGTACCAATCGATAGAATCCATCCTGGGTAAACAGATCAACAGCACCAGTATTCAATACACACAAGAAGTTGTATCGAATGCCTTCACCACCGTAATCGGCAAGGATACATTTTACATTGAAAGCCTGCAGCCCATTGACACTGCCCAACAAAAGGAGGAGTTGTTAAAAGAGCTGAATCACCTGAAAGGATTTTTGCAGTCGGTCGAAAAGAAACTGAGCAATGAAAAGTTTGTGCAGAACGCCAAACCGGAAGTCCTTGCATTGGAACAAAAGAAACAGTCCGACGCGCTGGCTAAGATTCAGGTCATTGAGGAGAGTCTGACAACCATTGGGTAAGGTATCTATTGATTTCTTACAAAAAACTTAACAGAAGTTTTTGCCGAATCGCTGCAGCATTTGATAAATTACTGTTATAAAGATCAATCCCATGAAGCCTTTTCATACAATTGCTTTGCTCTTGTTATCCATTTGTTTGATGCAAGAATTATCTGCACAGAAAACTCCTGTAAATAAGCAACCTGCAAGCATTCAAAAAAACAAACTTCCGGTGCTTGTCACCCACCTAGGGCCCATCAAGGACTCGATGGTTACCCTTAGCGCCAATTTGGTAAAAAGTATTATTGATGCAAGATTGGTCATCACAGATGACAAAATGAAGCTACCGGCAAAATATCGCCTACGACAACCATCACTGCGGATCATTTCACTAGCTCTCCCCTGCCAGTGCTTTGGAAGAAGATTATCAAAGAAGAATTAAAGTCGGGCGAAGAATTATATTTCTTTGATATCATAGTGAAGAATGCCCAAGGCTTGTCGATGTATGCACCCAGCTTAAAAATTTTGATTCAGTAATTCATGCCCCTGATCCGAACCGCCACCATTGAAGATATTCCTGCTATTCAGCAACTGGCCCGAACGATTTGGCAGAAAACTTACAGCACCATCATCAGTCAGGCACAACTAGACTATATGCTGGATTTGTTTTACAGCACCACAACCCTTCAACAGATGATTAGCCAGGATACCCAAAGCTTCTTCATAGCCTTTGATGAGGAAACACCAATTGGCTATGCTTCCTATTCCATGGCAGGCCCTGACCAACCTGAGACATACAAGCTGCACAAACTCTATGTGCTTAAAGAAAAACAGCAAACCGGAACAGGCAGCGCTCTGTTGCAACAAGTGATCGATTCAGTGAAAGAACAAAAAGCAAAAACCTTGATTCTAAACGTCAATCGACAAAACCCTGCAATCGCTTTTTATCAAAAAAAAGGTTTTTCTATTTTGCAAACAGTAGACAACGAAATTGGGAATGGATATTATATGAATGACTATGTGATGGGCATAGATATTGTTTAGTTGCATAGGCGTTGAGGCGTAGCAGCTATTTTGAATAAATTCGACTTGACAAATAAACGACTCCACGACTCTACAATACCCCTACCAAACCAACTGATGGGTCTGCTTGATGACGCCCATGACAAACACACTCTGGATATTTCCCATGTTTTCAATTTGGCTCAAACGATTGACATGAAAGTCGTAGTAGCTATCCATGTTCTCTTCCACTACTTTCAGCATAAAATCAAACTCTCCGCTGATGTTGTAACATTCCACCACTTCATTCAGGGCGTTGATGCTCTTGATGAATTTGATGCCGGCGTTTTTACTGTGCTCTTTCAAAGACACATAACAAATCACCATCAGTCCCTTTTTCACCTTGGCATGGTCCACTAGGGTTGCATACTGCTTGATGACGCCTGTTTGTTCGAGCCGTTTGATCCGTTCGTGGACCGGCGTGGTGCTTAAGTGTATTTTTTCTGAAATTTCTTTCACTGTGATGCGGGCATTTTCCTGCAACAACTTCAAGATGGCCAGGTCATTTTTATCCAGAACGGGCAAAGCGATAGTCGTTTGTTCTTTTTTTACTGCTTTTTTCATAATTTACTTACCTTTTATTCTATTTATATTCAAATTTATGCTATTTTATTCTAATTTTATTTAAATATGTAGAATAGTTTACTATCAACGTACATTTGTGTCAAATAAAACAAACATATGTCAACCAACACACTAACCGCAATTGATTTTAAACTTTCGCACAAAGTGAAAGACATGAGCCTGGCTGAATGGGGCCGTAAAGAAATTAGACTGGCAGAAGCTGAAATGCCAGGATTGATGAGTCTTCGTGAAGAATATGGCAAAAGCCAACCTTTGAAAGGTGCGCGCATTGCCGGTTGTTTGCACATGACCATTCAAACCGCTGTATTGATTGAAACACTGGTTGCCCTGGGTGCTGAGGTAAAATGGAGCAGCTGCAATATTTTCTCTACACAAGACCAAGCCGCTGCTGCGATTGCTGCTGCAGGCATTGGGGTGTATGCATGGAAAGGCCAAACACAGGAAGAAGCAGACTGGTGCATTGAGCAAACCCTGTTTTTCGGAAGTGCTGACAAACCATTAAACATGATTTTGGATGATGGAGGCGATTTGACCAATATGGTATTTGATAAATATCCTGAGTTGATTGCCAACATCAAAGGATTGAGCGAAGAAACCACCACTGGTGTTCACCGTTTGTATGAGCGTATGGCAAAAGGTACATTGCCCGTTCCTGCGATCAATGTGAACGACTCTGTGACCAAATCTAAATTCGACAACAAATACGGTTGCAAAGAAAGTTTGGTGGATTCTATCCGTCGCGCTACCGATGTGATGATGGCTGGTAAAGTAGCTGTCGTAGGCGGATATGGCGATGTGGGCAAAGGATCAGCAGAAAGCTTACGCGGTGCAGGTGCACGTGTCATTGTTACTGAAATCGATCCTATCTGTGCCTTGCAAGCGGCGATGGACGGATTTGAAGTAAAGAAAATGATTGATGCCGTGAAAGAAGCGGACATTGTGGTAACCGCAAGCGGTTGCAGGGATTTGATTACAGAACAACATTTCAGATTGATGAAAGACAAAGCGATTGTCTGCAACATCGGGCACTTTGATATCGAAATTGACATGGCTTGGTTGAACAGCAGCTATGGTCATACCAAAAACACCATCAAGCCACAAGTTGACTTGTACAACATTGAAGGCAAAGACATCATCGTGTTGGCAGAAGGCCGTCTGGTGAACCTGGGCTGTGCGACTGGCCATCCAAGTTTCGTAATGAGTAATTCATTCACCAACCAGACCCTTGCTCAGATTGAATTGTGGACCAATACCGACAAATACGAAAACAAAGTATATGTATTGCCCAAGCATTTGGACGAGAAAGTGGCTCGCTTGCACCTTGCTAAAATCGGGGTTGAATTGGATGTGTTGACCAACGACCAGGCTGATTATTTAGGCATCGACAAAGCCGGTCCGTTCAAGACTGATATGTATCGTTATTAATAGAGACACTGTCTATACCCAGATAGCCTGCAATCCTGCAGGCTATTTTTTTATGCAAAAGAATTGAAAATGTAATCACGACTGAGTATTTTTACAAACAACCTGTGCCATCTTGTTTATAGATATTCATACCCATCGCCCCCCTGTTTCATCGGTTTGGAGCATTCAAAATGTACACGAGCATTTTGACAAGCTTTACCCGCAGAGCCATTATTCTACAGGTATTCATCCTTGGTTTATCGATGCCTCCCAAAGCAGCCATCAATTGGAAAGAATGAAAATAGCCAGTCAGGCCTCGAATGTCCTGGCCATTGGGGAATGCGGATTGGACCGATTGTGTACGGTTGATTTCAGGTTGCAGGAAAAAGTATTCATCGAACAAATTTGCTGGGCGAATGATATTGCCAAACCCCTGATCGTGCATTGCGTCAAAGCGCATCGGGAAACACTGGTCATTTTGAAAGAACACAACAGGAGCGTACCCGTTATTTTCCATGGGTTCAACAACCATGAGGATATCGCCAATAGCATTATTCAACAAGGCTACTATCTTTCTTTTGGCAAATCATTGTTTAACCCCAGCCAAGAGAAAGTATTTGCAGGTATTTCGAATGACCATCTTTTTTTAGAAACAGATGATAGTGAACAACCCATCGAAAGCATTTATACGCAAGCGGCCCTCATCAAAAATTCCACTCCGGAACAGCTGGGAAATCAAATTCAACAAAACGCAAAAAAAATATTCAATTCCCCTACCCTATGACAAAAGATCTTTCCTGGTTGGGCAGAACCACCCTGTTGATAGGAGAAGCAAAAGTGCAAAAACTTACCCAACAACATGTAATGGTCGTGGGTATGGGCGGCGTGGGCTCTTTCGCAGCAGAATTCATCTGCAGGAGCGGTATCGGCACCATGACAATCATTGATGGAGACGTGGTAGACCCCACCAATCGAAACCGCCAGTTGCCTGCCTTGGCCACCAACCATGGCGAATCAAAAGCTGATATCATGGCTACTCGATTGTTGTCCATCAACCCCGAATTACAACTCAATGTCATCAAGGAATTCATCAATCCTGAAATGGTATCAAAAGTATTGGATACCCAACCGGATTACGTCATTGATGCCATTGACAGCATCACCCCTAAATTGACTTTTTTACGAATAGCTTATGAACGAAAAATAAGCGTAGTGAGCAGCATGGGTGCAGGTGCCAAGCTGGACCCTACTCAATTGCGTGTGGTGGATATATCCAAAACCTACAATTGCCCATTTGCACAACAGGTGCGCAAAATGCTGAAAATCCACAAAATTTACAAAGGCATTAAAACTGTTTTTTCTCCAGAAGCCCCTATCAAAGAAAGCCTGATGCTCACCGATGGGAAAAACTATAAAAAATCCGCTTACGGAACCATATCCTATTTGCCAGCGACTTTCGGTGCCGTAGCTGCCTCCGTAGTTATCAGAGATCTGATTGACATGTAAGGTGATCAATAAAAAAAATCCGCCCCCTAAGAGCGGATTTAAGTATTTAAAATGAGATAGGTTATTTCTTCACAAACTTGCTCACCGCTACTTCTCCATTGTTGCCAATGATTTTTACCAGGTAGGTTCCGGCAGGAAACTTGCTGATGTTCAACAATTGAGTATTCATGCCCTTTTGCAAGGTCAGGGCTTGTTTGGATAGGATTCTGCCTTCCACACCTGTAATCATCAGGGTGGCTTTGGTGGTTACAGGGGCCGTGATAGACACATTCACTTGGTTGCTTGCAGGATTGGGATATAATCCAGCAATGCTCAAGGCAAGGGTCTGGTTGTCCCTGATGGCAATCACATTGCTCAAGGAAGAACGGCCGTCGTTGTCCACCTGACGCAGTCTGTAGTATTGTACGGAACCGGATACATTCGCATCTGTATAGGTATAATTCAAAGTAGCACTGCTGTTTCCGCCATTGGCCAAACTATTTACAGTTCCAATAGTGGTAAAGTTGGTGCCATCAGCAGAGCGTTGAATGTCAAATCCTCGGTTGTTGGATTCCGATGCAGTGCTCCAGAAGAGCAGGTTGTTGCCACCCTCTCTGTTGCCAGTGAATTGAGAGAAAGTAACCGGTGCCAAAGAAACAGGCGCGTATACATCTAAATTATCAAAGTAGCCGTTTGAAGTAGAAGTAGCGTTGTTGTTAAATCCAATGAAATCAGCTTCAAATACTTGTGTGCCTGCAGCGGCTCCATCCACATAATAAATATCCCATGAACTGGTGGCAGTGTTATAATAACCTCCCTGGAATCTTCCAGTGTTTTTATTAAAAATAACAATCATGTCATACCATGTATTTCTTGATAAGGTTATGCCTGTGGAGAAATAATAATTTCCTAGAGTAGGTGTAGGGGTGCCTGCATTTGCATATCCCAATAAATACAAAGTACCTGTATTGTTTTGAACAAATGTTCCTGCTAAATAATTAGATGCTGTAAAATCGTAAAAAGCAAGGCCAAATCGATTGGTACTGGCGGCATTTCCATCTATATACAACTGATAACGCCCAATGACAACAGAATCATTGGAACCCAACAAACTGTAATTGGTAGAAACACAATCACTCCACACCCATTTAGAAGAAGTACCTCCAGCTATTTTAATTACGTAATCAGCTGCATTGGTGGGATCAGCTACTACTTGTACTTTATTTGCCGCTGCAGAAGAAAACATATACCAGCCATCCTGACCTGGCGTTACGCCTGTATTGTCATTGGAAAGATTTCCCAAGGTATAGCTATTGAAATCATAGTTACACAAAGTTTGTGCAAAAGAAAAAGATGTGCCCCAAAAAACAAAGAGAGAAAAAATGAAAAAGCGTTTCATATAATCAATTTATTAAATTAACGAAAAGCAGTATTGGAGACCAATTTCGATTTTCGTAGAATGATTGAAAAATAATTATTAAAATGTACATACAAATCTATTCGTTTTTATACTGCTAACAATAAAAAAATTTAAGCTGCTCATTTGTTCAAAATTATGAATACTATATATAGAATATAAAACAAAAAAAATCCGCACCCTAGGAGCGGATTTAAGTATTTAAAATGAGATAGGTTATTTCTTCACAAACTTGCTCAC
>CAZCCN010000076.1:6390-7145 GCA_964497085.1 uncultured Ferruginibacter sp. | reverse complement strand
TTTTTCAAATGAAACATGATTGTATTCAGCCAATTCTCTTGGATGAACATTGAACTGTCGGGCAATAGAGAACAAGGATTCCTTGGGACCAACCGTATGCTTTTTTTGTGCCATGCTGACAACAGGAATCATCCATAAAATAAAAAAATATTTTTTCATGTGCTGAAAGTTGAGGACCACCCTGCGTGGCCATTGCGAATATGCAAAAATTAGTTGGTTAATGACAGGTCTACTTGTTAATTATTCGCCACTCCTTGGGATAGTAATTATTCATGCGATTGGGTAAGATTTTAGCGAAACCGAGGGCCATCCCAAAGAAAGTAACCAGCGTCCATCCTTTGGTACTTGATGTGATTGAAAAATCAATTCTTCTCAGATAGTTCAAGGCGGCTTCTTCGGTCACTGCGACAACAGGCACATTTTCATGTGTCAAGCCACTCATGGCCAGTCCATGATTGGGAATAAAGTCGTCGCGCATGATGGTGCCGATATTGATGCCGGCACCCTTGATGTACAAACAAGATTGCAACAAAGGCAGGTTGTGAAGCAAAGCATCATTGAATAATAAAATATCTTTTTGCCAGTGTACCAATCGGTGATCAGGCGCTTGCTTTAGCCAGCTATTGAGCAATTGTTGCGCTGGTTTGCCAATGGTGTCGAACATTCTTTTAGCTACATGGGCTGTCATCGTTTCATTGGAAAGTGACTTGCGGCAAACAGCCAGGAAGAAGCCCTCCCCTCTTAATTGATGGGGG
>CAZCCN010000076.1:0-6380 GCA_964497085.1 uncultured Ferruginibacter sp. | reverse complement strand
CAGAGCGGGTTTCTGTAATCTGCCAGTCTGATTTTAATTGAAGGGGAATCGACTCCAATCCTCCTTCCCCCGTTAACCAGTCGACAATACATTCGTTTTCCGCTGCTGAAAAAGAACAGGTTGAATAAATCAATATGCCCCCGGGCTTTAAGGCAGGCAATGCATCTGCCAATATTCTTTGTTGACGCTGGCTGCACAACGCCACCTGTTGCTCACTCCACTCGTCAATAGCCGCCGAATCCTTTCTGAACAATCCGCTGCCGCTGCAGGGCGCATCTACTACCATCACATCAAAAAATTCGGGCAACTGCTGAAAATCCTTGGGATCATTGTGGGTGACAACGGTATTGATGCCGCCCCATTTGATGATATTTTCGGTCAATACATGTACCCTTGTTTTGATCACCTCGTTGCAGACCAACATGCTGTCTGCACTGATCAACGATTGAATCAGTGTAGATTTACCGCCAGGTGCGGCACACAAATCCAATACCTTCAGCGAACGGGTGAGGTCGCAGGTTTGTGCCAATGCCTGCTCCAAAAACATGGAACTTGCCTCTTGAACATAATAGCCGCCTGCATGAAAAAAAGGATCGAGTGTAAAGGATGGCCGTTCGACGAGGTAATGTCCCTGGCTGCTCCAAGGCACGCAGTCACTGATTCGCAGGGAGGAATGGCGGATGTCAAATGGCTTGGCAGGATTCAACCGAACAGATGCGATGGAATGTACAGATGCGTGTGCCTCAATGAAAGCTTGTTCATCAAAACCCTTTGATTGTCGGAGCGAGTCCAATAAAGCGGGAGGCAAAAATGATGCCATGTTGCAAATGGCTCAACACGTTGTGTTGAAACGGAAACAATCCATCCGTTGATTAGGTGTTTTTGATTTCGGCACAGAGGTCCTGCAATACCTTTTTTGCATCTCCAAAGAGCATGGATGTTTTGGGCTTGAAGAACAATTCGTTTTCGATACCTGCATATCCTGGCTTCATACTTCTCTTATTGACGATGACCGTCTTAGCCAATTCCACATCCAAAATAGGCATACCATAAATGGGCGACGCCGGATCTGATTTGGCAGCGGGATTCACCACATCATTGGCGCCCAGGATCAATACAACATCTGTGGTTGAAAATTCGTCATTGGCTTGCTCCATCTCCAATAATTTTTCATAATTCACGTCCGCTTCCGCCAAGAGTACATTCATGTGTCCGGGCATTCGGCCAGCCACCGGATGTATGGCATATGTAACTTCTACCCCTTTTTCAGTGAGGATTTTTTCCAACTCATGACAAGTATGCTGAGCTTGTGCCACGGCCAGTCCATAGCCAGGTACAATCATTACCTTGTTGGCATAACTCATCACCATGGCCGTATCGCTCAGGCTGATTTCTTTATAATTGCCTTGTGCACCTGATCCCGCCACCGCAGCGGATGAAGAACCGCCAAAAGAGCCAATCAATACATTTTTCAAAGACCGGTTCATCGCTTTACACATCAATATGGTCAACAGCGTTCCGGCTGCACCCACCAAGATTCCTCCGGTCAGCATCACTTTATTGTCATATAAAAAACCACCGCAGGCAGCGGCTACTCCGGTAAAAGAATTCAATAAAGAAATCACCACAGGCATATCGGCACCGCCAATCGGCAATACAAATAGCACCCCATAGATGATAGACAAGAGAAAAATACCATACATCAGCCAGCCGTGTTGCGGCTGTATCGTGAGGTAAATACCCAGCAACACTGCCAAGGCCAATACCACCAAATTCAGCATGTTCTGGCCATTAAAACTCCTGTCTTTTACCCTGCCATTTAATTTGCCCCATGCAATCATACTGCCTGCAAAAGAGACAGACCCAATCAACAAACCCAATACAATGATCAACACTTTTGAATGATGGATGGATGCAACCGGCGCTTCAATCAAATGATTGAATTCAACCATGGAAATCAATGCCGCACAAGCACCTCCCATTCCATTAAAAAGACTCACCATTTCTGGCATGGCGGTCATCTGTACTTTCTTGGCAGCCAGCGTACCCACGATGCCTCCGATGAGCAAGCCTCCAAATATCCAAGCGTAATTGTGTAAATACGCGCCTGTTTCATCTTGGTAAAGAAAAATGGTACCGAGGATGGCCAAGGACATCCCTGCGGCGGCCAACAAATTGCCTTTTCGGGCAGCAGCAGGATTCGAAAGCATTTTTAGGCCTACAATAAATGTGACCGATGCTATCAGGTAAATAATCGTGAGGATATATTGCGTCATAAAGAAGTTTGGTATAAATAGGTTATTTCTTTTTCTTAAACATTTCAAGCATTCTGTCGGTCACCACAAATCCACCCACCACATTGAGCATACCCAACACCACGGCAAAAAAACCAAGGGTCAGGGCCAGGTAATTGTCCGGATCAGCTTTGCCCATTACAATGATGGCACCAATAATCACCACACCATGGATGGCATTCGCCCCACTCATTAAAGGGGTATGCAATACACTGGGTACCCTGCCAATCACTTCTATCCCGACAAAAATCATCAGAATAACTACATAAATGATTTGCTGATTCTCTGAAATCCAACTTAATATTTGTTCCATAATTCAATTCGTTGTTTTATTCTAAAAATCTTTCGATCTCCATCAAGAAATTAACCCATCAAGCGCTCATGCACCACGGCACCGCCATGGGTCACACAGGTTCCTTTTACGAGATCGTCTTCAACTTGCACATTGAGTTGCCCTTCCTTGTTGACCATCAATTGCAGAAAATTCAAAATATTTTTTCCATACATTTTACTGGCATCGCTGGGCATTGTACCTGCCAAATACGAATGACCCACAATAGAAATGCCTTTATACTGAATGGTTTCATTGTTTTTGGTCAGTTCCGTATTTCCGCCAGTGGCAGCAGCCAGATCAATAATAACAGATCCACTTTTCATTTGGGCCATCATGGATTCTGTAATCAACACAGGCGCTTTCTTTCCGGGAATCTGTGCAGTAGTAATCACGATATCTGCCTTGGCAACACTTTCAGCAATTTTATTTTTTTGTCTTTGGATGAATTCTTCTGATTGCTCCACGGCGTAACCGCCTGCTTTTGACGCATCGGCAGCCCCTTCCACTTCAACAAATTTCGCCCCCAGACTCATCACTTCTTCCTTCACAGCAGGGCGCGTGTCAAACACTTCCACCACGGCTCCCAATCGCTTGGCCGTAGCGATGGCCTGCAAGCCAGCCACACCCGCACCCAAGATGAGCATCTTGGCCGGCGGAATGCTCCCTGCTGCTGTCATGAACATGGGAAAATATTTGGGATACATGTTCGCTGCCAACAACACTGCTTTATACCCAGCAATGTTTGCCTGGCTGCTCAACACATCCATGCTTTGCGCTCGAGTAGTCCTAGGCAACATATCCATACTAAATACAGTAAGACCTGCCTGGGCATATTGCTGCATCAGTTCTTTTTGATACAGGGGTTGATAAAACCCAATCAATGTTTTCTGGCTGGGTGAAGCAAGTTCCGATGGTTCGATTGGATTGATGGACAACAACACATCGGCTTTGCCAAGCACTTCTGTTCGGCTTGCCAGGGTTGCACCTACCGCTGCATACGCATCGTCCGAAGCAAATGATTTTTCTCCGGCACCATATTCTACTAATAACTGTGCACTCATCTTTTGGATGATGGACACATGTTCGGGCAAAAGAGAGATTCGGGTTTCGTGGGTGGGTTCTTTAAGCAGGCCGATGATCATATTAAAATATATTGTGCCGAAGTTACTGAAAATTAAAATTGTATGGTAAAATGCTGGGGCACTTTAAAATCCTTTCGGAAGAAGACCAGGCCCACAAAAAACAAATCAATGCTGAGTGTAACCGCCGGGTTCATTTTAATGTTTTCCCAAGCTGCTTCCATTTCGGCGCTCCAGTGAATATCATCCAGGATCATGATGGTCGATTCAGTAGATCGATGCATACATTGAGCAACGTAATCCAGCGTCGGTAATTTTCGGTGGTTTCCGTCAATAAAAACCAAGTCAAGATTGCCCGATTCTTTCAGAAAAACAGGAAGGGTTTGATTGAAATCACCCTGTATCAATTGTACATTAGATGCTTGCAATTGAGCGAGTTGTTGGGCTGCGATGGAGGCAATGGCTGTGGATCCTTCAAAAGTTGTCACCTGCGCCGCCGGATTACCCGCTGCCAAATAAGCAGTGGTCACACCCAAGGAGGTACCCAACTCTACTACAGTAGATGGTTGAAAATACTGCACAACCCTGAACAACAACTGTGCGTATTTCTTGGGCTTTAGTGAAGTAGCTGCAATGCGACTGACTTTTCTGTGGGTAGAATGTACATGATTGGAACCCGCACCGAAATCTTCCACCACAATCACTCGATTGTCTTGCAATAACATGTTTCTGGCTTCTTCAATTCTTTGGTAGGCTGGGTATTTTTTTTGATCATTCAATACCTGCTCTATGAAGTTGTACACAAAAGGAGAATGCACCCCATGGCCTTTTTTATTGGATGCATGCCACCAATAATGAATGTATTTTCTGGCAAGGGTGAATTTGGAATACAATGATTGCTGATTGGAAGGTTGTCAATAAACGATTGGCTAAGCACGTTCCCACACTTCAATTGAATGGGCATATTTGTTTTTTTCATCCGCTGCAAATGAAACGGATGACACTTTCTTCCACTGGGCAGTATCCAATGCAGGGAAAAAAGTGTCGCCTTCCAACTCGACATGCACGCGGGTTAAATAGATCCGGTTGGCTTGAGGCATGCATTCTTTGTAAATCTCACCGCCTCCTATCACAAAGATTTCTTTGCAATGGGTAGCCGCTGCCTGTTGCAACGCATTTTCGATACTGGCAGCGACCAACACCTGGTCGGCATTCCAGTTCGGCTGCTTGGTAATGACGATGTTGATCCTGCCGGGTAAAGGCTTGTTCACCGATTCAAACGTTTTTCTGCCCATCACAACCACGCCACCCCATGTGGTGTTTTTAAAAAACTTCAGGTCGTTGGGCAAATGCCAAAGCAATTGGTTGTCTTTACCTATGACATTGTTTTCTGAAGTAGCCACAATTAATGATATCATGAGGGACTTGCTTGATTGATGAAAAACTTATACGGCAACAGGAGCTTTGATGCCAGGATGAGATTGATAGTTGATCAATTCGAAATCCTCATACTTGAAATCGAAAATATTTTTCACCGACGGATTGATTTTCATTTCAGGCAATGGAAAAGGTGATCTGGATAATTGAAGCCTCGCTTGCTCAAAATGGTTATTGTACAAATGTACATCTCCAAAAGAATGAACAAAATCACCATATTGCAAACCACATACCTGAGCAATCATCATGGTCAGTAGGGCATAAGAAGCAATATTGAAAGGCACCCCCAGGAATACGTCGGCACTTCTTTGGTACAGCTGACAACTCAACTTGCCATCTGCTACATAAAATTGAAACAGACAATGACAGGGCATCAATTTCATCTTGGGCAAATCGGCTACATTCCAAGCGCTGATGATCAATCTTCTGCTGTCAGGATTGGTACGAATTTGGTAAATTAAATCCGCCACCTGATCTACCACCACCCCATTGGCACCTTCCCAACTCCGCCATTGTTTTCCGTACACCGGCCCCAGATCGCCTTGGGCATCAGCCCATTCGTCCCATATGGAAACATTGTTTTCCTTGAGGTAGGCAATGTTGGTTTCTCCCTTCAAAAACCAGAGCAATTCATGAATGATGCTTTTGAGATGGGTCTTTTTGGTGGTCACCAACGGAAACCCCTGGGATAGGTCAAACCGCATCTGGTAGCCAAAGACACTGCGGGTGCCGGTACCGGTACGATCGTTTTTATCCGTTCCATTTTCCAAAATATGAGAAAGAAGATTCAGGTATTGCTGCATGGTTGCAAGATAACATAAAATGTAAAAAATAGGTCCTTTTGCTGGTCTTTTCAAAGTTCCAACCCAATCAATCGCTATCTTTGTAAGGAATTAAAATCATGGGCAAAAAAGGAAAAGTACTGATGGCTATGAGCGGCGGGATAGATAGTACCGTAGCGGCTTTGATGCTTCATAAAGAAGGCTATGAAGTAGTGGGGATCACCATGAAAACCTGGGATTATGCCACAAGCGTAGGCAGCAGCAACAAGAAAGAAACTGGCTGCTGCAACCTGGACAGCTTCAATGATGCCCGAATGGCGGCCGTGGAAAACGGTTTTCCGCATTTTATATTGGATATACGGGAAGAGTTTGGCGACTTTGTGATTGAGAACTTTGTGGATGAATACCTGGCCGGCAGAACCCCCAATCCATGTGTCATGTGCAATACGCACAT